>CAMKRB010000292.1 GCA_946415045.1 uncultured Myxococcales bacterium | reverse complement strand
TCGTCGTCTATTATTCCCGCACAGGCGAAAACTATAGTGTTGGCAACATTACGGTCGGGAATACGGCTAAAGTGGCTGCAGAAATCGCCAAACAAACGGGCGCCGATCTATTTGAAATCAAGCCAGTCAAACCCTATCCAACAAAATACCAAGAATGTATCGAAGTTGCGCAACAGGAAAAAGAAGACAATGCGCGTCCACAAATCGCGACCACAGTTGAACATTTTGAACAATACAATACGGTATATCTTGGGTATCCCAATTGGTGGGGGGATATGCCTATGATCGTTTATACCTTTATTGAAAGTCAGAATTTTGATGGTAAAACCGTAATTCCATTTGTGACACACGAGGGAAGCGGGCTTTCAGGGACGCCGCAAAAACTGCGCAAAGCATTGCCCAAAGCCACCGTTACAAATGGTATTGCAATTACCGGTTCAACTGCACAAAACAAGCCGGATGAAGTCACAAAGAAAGTGGCTGAATTAATCAAACAAGCACCAAAGGATTGACTGAATATGTCAGCAGAAGCGCAAATCCAGAATGTCTATATTCAAATGTACGAAGCCATGGTTGCCAAAGACAGAAAAGCATTGGAACTGCTACATGATGATGACTTTGTACTCACGCACATGACGGGAACGCGTCAGAGCAAGCAGGAATATATCGATGCCATCATGGACAGAACGCTGAACTATTATTCTGCAACCCACGAAGATATGACCATCACTGTAACGGGGAATAAAGCTATGATGGAAGGACATTCTATCGTTAATGCCGCCGTTTACGGCGGTGGAAAACACACCTGGCATCTCAGTCTCAGGATGGAATTTATACAACGCAACGGACAATGGAAGATATCCAGTTCCAGAGCTTCAACTTATTAAAGGAGTATCATTATGGCTAAAAATCTCGTTATTTTCTACTCGCGCCGTGGACAGAACTATTTTGGCGGCGATATTCGGGACATTGCCAAAGGCAATACCGAATACTGTGTCGATTTTATAAAAAAAGCGATTGGTGCCGACATCTTTGAAGTCGAAACCGTCAAGGAATATTCCAAAGATTATATGACCTGCACCGAAGAGGCCAAAGCCGAAACTAAGAGCAAAGTTCGCCCAGAGCTTAAGAAAACACTTGATAACATTGCGGATTATGACAATATCTTTGTATGCGGACCGTGCTGGTGGGGGACATATCCATGTGCAGAATTGGGACTGCTCGAAAAATTGGATTGGACCGGCAAAAATGTATTTGGCCTGATGACGCACGAAGGCAGTGGACTTGGTCGCTCAGAGCGCGATTTAAAAGACATTTGCAAAGGTGCAAACGTGGGTAAATGTCTGGCGATAAATGGCAGTTACGCGGCAAACAGCGAGCAAGAAGTCGCAGACTGGGCGAAAAAATGTGTGGGGTAATTGAGAGGAGGGCATCATGATTTTTGACAGAAACGACAATAAAGAAGTCATCGCATTGCTTGGTGCGGGAAGCATGGGAACTGCTATCGTCAAACGCATTGCAACGGGCAAAAAGATTTTGCTGGGCGATATTAGCGAAAATAATCTCAAGACAGTTTCGGATTCATTCAAATAAGGAGAAAAGAAAATGATTGATCACATTGAAGACCGCATGGAACTCAAGGCTCTTGTGGATTATTACGCAAGCGAATCCGACAAAAACAATCAGGATTGCTATCGTGAAATTTTTCGACCGGATATCAAGCTCAAAGTCTATTTTGGCGCCAATCTGGGCATGGATATTTCCGATGTTGAAGATATGATTTCACGATACAAAGCATTTGGTGCGGCTAAGGAATCGTTCCACATGAATGGTCAGCAGAATCTCGAATTACAGGATGATACGCATGCAACGGGCACTTGTTATGCCATTGCAACGCTTGTCAATCCCGATGCAAATGGCAAGGACAAGCTCGATTTTCATGCTGTACGATACTACGACAAATATATCAAAATCGATGGCCGCTGGTGGATAGCCGAGCGTGAACAGCATTTTGTATATTCTGCAGTTCCGCCGCTTGCAGGGTAATATATATAGTTGCCGGGCGTATCGCAGATAGCCCGGCAGCGAGCCGTATGCGCATGGCGCATAGGCGAGTAAAGGCGTGTCGTGACACGCCTTAAAGCTAGCTGTAGAGGCGTGTCATGACACGCCTCAAAGCGAGCGACAGTTTTAATCAATAATCAATGTAAAGACGTATCGTGATACGTATTTATTGTATATGTCGTAAGACGTCTTTATATATAAAAATGATATCCACATGGAGTACAAAAATGAAATCCTATCCGCATCTGGCAACACCTATTCAAATCGGCAAAGTCACTGTCAAAAATAGAATATTTATGGCACCGATGGACACCGGTTTTGGCAACGATATATACGGCAATTTTACAGATGCTGGTGTCGAGTATTTTGTACGGCGCGCAGCCGGTGGATTTGGGCTGTTATACAGCGGTGGCACCAATACGGATTCGACGGTAGATAAAGGGGTGCATTGTATATTGGACTGCCCGGATGCGTTTAGAAAAACCGGTATGGTTTTGAATTCAAGGATACGCGCATACAATGCAAAGATGTTCATACAGCTGACGCTGAACATTGGCAGGAATGCTGGATTGAAAACGCCGTCGCCGCTGCCGGTGCTGCGAAATCCAAATATCATTACAGAAGAACTGACAGTAGAAGAAATACAAATCAAGGTGGATGAAATCGGACGAGCAGCGAAACTATGTCGTGAAGCTGGTTATCCGGGCGTCGATATTCATGCGCTGCATTGGGGGCATCTCATCGATTCGTTTGCGCTTTCTTGTATGAATCATCGCACCGATCAATATGGCGGGTCGCTCGAAAACCGTCTGCGCATTGCCAAAGAAATTGTCGAATCGATAAAAAAATATGCAGGCAACGATTATCCTGTGACGATGCGGCTTGCATTAAAGAGTTATATGAAAGGCTTTGACAAGGCATCGTTTGACGGCAAAGATGAAGTCGGCAGAACGCTTGAAGAAGCGATTGAAATCGCAAAAATGTTAGAATCGTGGGGATATGATGGTTTAAGTACGGATGCCGGAACGCTCGATGGCTATTATTATGCGATGCCACCGGCTTATGTGCCGGCTGGATATACATTGGATATGGCGGCGGCTGTTAAAAAGGTCGTATCCATTCCGGTGCTTTGCGGGAGTCGCATGGCAGACCCGGACATGGATGAACAGGCCATTGCAGACGGCAAGATCGATGCGGTCGTCGTCGGGCGCCAGGCATTTGCAGATCCCGATTTTGTCAACAAAATCATTACGGGAAAACCGGAAACTGTCCGCACGTGCATTGGATGTAATCAGGGATGTATATGGGGCTATTTTACGCGCGGGCGCGTCAGCTGTGCCGTTAATCCCGAAGTGGGGTATGAGCGAGAGTTGAATATCACGAAATCACCCGAACCTAAAAAAGTAATTATCGTCGGTGGCGGTGTTGCAGGAATGGAAGCCGCACGAGTTGCGACTTTGCGGGGACATCGCGTTTCGTTGTATGAAAAATCCGATGTTCTCGGCGGCAATTTGATTCCTGCCGGTTCACACGATTTCAAAAAAGAAGTACTGCAGCTCAATGAATACTATAAAAATGAGATGAAACGCCTCAATATCGATATTCATTTAAATACGGAAATGACGATTGAAATGCTCGACAAAGCCAATGCTGATGCGATTATTCTTGCTGTTGGTTCAAGAGCTGTTGTGCCCCGTATTGATGGTATTCATCATTCAAAAGTCGTTTTGGGGATAGATGCATTATTACATCCCGATAAAGTCGGCGAGCGCGTCGTCATCGTAGGTGGCGGTCTGACCGGATGCGAAATCGCCTATGGTTATGCCAAAGACGGCAAGAAAGTCACCATTGTTGAAGCGCTAGACGACCTGATGAAAGGCGATGTTCCCGATATGAACCGAATGATGCTGATGGATGGTTTTGAATACTATAAAACGAATATACTGACCAAAACCATGCTTAAATCGGTCAACGATGACGGTGCAGTCGTCGAACTGAGTGATCATTCCGTGAAAACGATTCCTGCTGATACCGTCATACTGTCGATTGGTTACAAGCCACTCGAATCCATCGCCTCAAAACTTGCGAACTGCGGCGCAGTCATATATGAAATCGGTGACGGCAATCGCGTCGGCAATATCATGACTGCCATTCAGGATGCCTATGAGGTTGCATATCATTTATAGTAACAGAGGATATTGATTATGCGTAAAGATATTATGATGGTGGTTGGAGCTGGCCAGATCAGCATGGCAATCGCCAGACGATGCGGTTTTGCCAAAAAAATCATCCTGGGTGACAGGAATATGACAAACTGCAACCATATCGCACAAATCATGACCAATGCAGGATTTGATGTCGTGCCATTTGAAATGGATTTGTCTTCACGGGAATCGATCCTAAGAATGATCGACAAAGCCACTGAATACGGCGAAATCCGTTATCTCGTCAATGGTGCAGGGGTCTCGCCATCCCAAGCCTCTATCGAAACGATTCTAAAAGTCGATCTATACGGGACGGCAGTATTGTTGGAAGAAGTCGGAAAAGTCATTGCTTGTGGCGGATCGGGTATTACAATCTCAAGCCAGTCCGGATTCCGCATGCCTCAGCTGACCGCAGACCAGGACAGGCAGCTTGCGATGACTCCAACCGAAGACCTGCTTAAACTGGACATTTTACAGCCTCAAAATATCCGCGATACGCTCCATGCATATCAAATTGCCAAGCGCTGCAACGAAAAGCGCGTCATGTATGAATGCGTGCGATGGGGGGAACGCGGATCGAGGCTAAATGCCATTGCACCCGGCATCATCGTTACGCCACTGGCAATAGATGAATTCAATGGCCCCCGGGGGGATTTTTATAAAAATATGTTTGCCAGGTGTCCTGCCGGCAGGCCCGGTACTACCGATGAAATCGCCAATATTGCGGAACTCCTGTTCAGCGATGCGGGCGCATTTATCACGGGATCGACGTTCCTGGCAGATGGCGGCGCAACGGCTTCGTATTATTATGGGCCGCTTCAACCAGGATTGAATAACTAAAAAAAAATATATTGA
>CAMKRB010000291.1 GCA_946415045.1 uncultured Myxococcales bacterium | reverse complement strand
CGCCTGCGGCGCGTAGCCGCGCAAATTATGTGCTTACGGCGTAAGCCGTCAAAAAACAATAAAAGACTAAATAATCCCCGTCCATTCATATCTAAAAATGATTCACAAATGGCGGCAATGCGACTATATAGCCCGATTCTGATTTGTGAGATGCCACAGCGTCTCTGGTCATACCAAAGGAGTATTCAATGAGCGAGTTTTTAAATGGTTTTAAGCGCACACATACTTGCGGTGCGCTGCGCGGGACCGATATCGGCAAGCAGGTGCGCATCGTCGGTTGGGTCCAGGATTACCGCAATCTTGGTGGATTTTTGTTTCTCGTCGTCCGCGATCGTTATGGCATCACGCAGGTGCACATCGATGCGAACAGCCCGCTGTTTGAGCAGGCCAGCAAAATCCGTGCGGAATGGGTGATTGGCGTTGCCGGCGAAGTGATTTCGCGTGGTTCAAATATCAACAAAAACCTGCCGACGGGCGAAATCGAAATCGAAGCGAAAGAGCTCCGCATTTTCAACCGCGCCGAAACGACGCCGTTCGCAATTCACGACGAATGCGACGCCGCTGAACTGATGCGCCTCAAATATCGTTACCTCGACCTGCGCCGCCCGGTGCTCAACAAAAACATCGTCATGCGCAGCAAAATCACGGGCATCATTCGCCGCGTGCTCGAATCCAAAGATTTCCTCGATCTCGAAACGCCGATTCTGGGCAAAAGCACGCCCGAAGGCGCACGCGATTACCTCGTGCCCAGCCGCGTTCAGCCCGGCAAATTCTATGCGTTGCCGCAATCGCCGCAGCTCTTCAAACAGCTCTATATGGTTTCCGGTTTCGATCGCTATTATCAAATCGCGCGCTGCTTCCGCGACGAGGATTTGCGCCTCGACCGTCAGCCCGAATTCACGCAGATCGATATGGAAATGAGCTTCATCGAGCCCGACGACATCCAGAACGTCTGCGAAGATATGATCGCCACGATCTTCAAGGAAATCCTCAACATCGACCTGCCCCGTCCGTTCAAACGCATCAAGTGGGATGAGGCCATGGACCGCTTCGGCGTCGATGCCCCCGATATCCGCTTCGGCATGGAACTCAACGATATCACCGAGATTCTGCGTGGCAGCGAGTGCAAGCTCTTCCAGACCGTGTTCGCCGAAAAATCCGCAACCGTCCGTGCCATCGCCGTTCCTGCCAGCGTCAAGCTCAGCCGCAAGGATATCGAACAGTCGCTGTGTGACGTCGCCAAAACCTACGGTGCCAAGACGCTGATATGGACCAAGTTTGCCAACGGCGCACTCGATGCCGGTATCGCCAAACAGCTCACAGACGCAGAAAAACAGGCGATCATCGACATGCTCAAGCCCGAAGAAGGCGGCACCATCCTCATGGTCGCCGACAAACTCAACATCGCCCGCAACGCGCTCGGCCGCGTCCGCAAGGAAATCGCCGTCCGCAACAACTGGGTGCCCAAGAAAATGACAAAACTCGAAGACGTCGGCCTGGTCTGGGTCACCGACTTCCCAATGTTCGAGTGGAGCGACGAAGACAACCGCTGGTACGCCATGCACCATCCGTTCACGAGCCCGCGCTCATGCGACTGGCCCGCATTCGAAGCCGGCGACCTCGGTAAAGTCTACGCACAGGCTTACGATCTCGTCCTCAACGGCATCGAACTCGGCGGCGGCTCCATCCGTATCCACAACATCGACGTCCAAAAGAAAGTCTTCGCAGCCCTCGGCATCGGCGACGAAGAAGCACGCGCCAAATTCTCATTCCTGCTCGACGCGCTCGCCTTCGGCGCACCTCCTCACGGCGGACTCGCTTTCGGCCTCGACCGCATGGTCATGCTGCTGGCCGGCGCAGACAGCCTCCGCGACGTCATCGCTTTCCCAAAAACAAACAAAGCCACCGATATGATGACCGAAGCGCCCAGCACCGTCGACGACAAACAACTCGACGAATTGTATATTAAAACCGTCGCTCCGGAAGAATAGTATATATATATTGTATGGGGCGCCCCACACAGGGTCGCCCCTCGTCCGCTATTTTCAATACGCGGACGATTGTATATTTGGTGGCTCGCTTGCGGGCGACCACACGGGGTCGCCACTACGCTCGCCAACGCGGCTATCGCTTTGCGATACGCCGCTTTAGCCTGTGCTATGCGCTGCGCGCATACGCACAGGCCCTGTTATACTGGCACTGCGCGCATCACCCATATATGGTTACCATACCACGTCATGCATCATGCGCATATGATATAACCGACGCGTATCGCAGCGCGATAGCGGCGGCAGCAAGGCGTATTGGCAAAGTGACGTGCAACCGCACGTTTCTTTGCCAATAGCCGGCTGGCGAGCTATAGAAACGGCCGCACGGACGTTTCAAAGCGAGCTATTTACGCGTCACACCATCGCCATAAATCGTCGTCCAGTCGTTTTTCATCGAAATCGGTATCCAGCCATTCTCCTGACACAATTTGGACATCTTGTCGGCCTTGGCCTGGTTGCCATTCTCGCGCACGAGATCGTCTGCAAGAAGCATGAACGCCTTGCTGGGATACGGATTGTTTGAAATGACATACTGCGCCATGCTCGAATCGCCCGTACTGTTGCCAAAAGATAGTACCGGCTGTTTGCCAATTTCCTGCGCAATTACAGCTACTTTGTTCATCTTTAGATTCTTTACAATAAATCCTCCGCCGCGAATTAATACATCATCCGTTTTATATAAATAATTGAGATTATCAGCATTCAAGTTATCCGTTTTATCCTGGCCTTTTGCGACGATTGTACCATCCGAGCCAATGACCTGACGTTCCGGGATATCGATAAAGCCCGCGATACCGGCACGTACCTGCAGGCGATCCGTACCGCTGACGATATATACAGTAAACTGATTTGCCTGCAGATATTTAATCACTTCGAGCATCGGCTTATAAAAAGCTTCTCCGCGCTTCATACCATTGTAACCCGGTGCCGGCTGCTGAAAAAACTTATGTACATAATCTGTGTATTCGGATATCGTCATTCCTGCAAATACTTCCATATAGGCAATTTGATGCTCAACATCGAGTCCTTGAGGAACGATGCCGGTTTCATTAACTTGCAGTATTTTATTGGCAACCTCAATCTGCGCCTGAGTTGCCTTGTCTTTGTATGCAGGATCCTCCAAAACACGGTATACATACATATTATAGTCGAGATAATTCGGATCCGTTTCACACAAAAGCGTACCGTCCAAATCGAACACAGCCACGCGATCGACGACAGGAACAAAATCCGCACCAGGCTTTGTGATGCGCTCAATATAGGATATCAACTCTTTTTTAGCCACGGCATTTTCTGTCCACAGCGACAAAGCCTCGTCACCCGAAATTGGCGTAATAACCGGCTGACAATTCTCTATATTTCCGCGATTTACCGATTGACCAGCACATCCCAACACGCATGAGAATGCCAGGAATACCGCTGCAAATTGTTTTATATGTTTCATTTTATATACCCCGTAAAAGTAGTACAAACCACAAATCGCATATCGCATCGATACGCTCTGTACGCGGTTTACCACACGCCATGATAGAATGTAAAGTATTCGAAAAGCAATGCTTGTCCCGCGTTAATTCCACTGCATCATGCGTTCGCCGTGCGAAATCTGGAGTAAGATCCGATAAATGATCAGGTTGAGGTGTCCGTTATTTTATCTTATACTTCGTTTCGACAGAAAACGGCCAACTGCCGAATTACATAACCAAATGGACAGAGGTGAGCGATGGGGAATGATTCAACAATTCAGGCACTCTGGGGCAAAAAAGCCGCCAATGGCGAACCCAGATGGCTGCCGCTCGTGGTTCACCTGGCAGTGACCTATCCCCGTTTTGGTTGACACTTTCAGACTCAAGGAGAACGAAAGTGATCAACAACGAATTACGAGAAAGAATTCTGGCAACCTACAGTCCATGGGTATATGGCTATAAGAGAACAGCCCGAGCACTTGGTCTTACTCGAGACCTGGTGCGGCAGGTAATTCTCACAGCAACCAAACAGCGATCAGGAAATCAAATGACACCGTTTAATCCCAATGACAGTCGTGTTAGGAGTGCAAAATCAGTCTATGAAGATCGTGACTTATCTGAGTATTCCACAGATGCCGAGAAGATTGCATTTCTTCAAGACGAAAACCGCCTTTTGAGAGCATTGCTCGTTGAGTATCAAAAGGAATTTATTCCAGAAGCGTTATCTGAATACCCGCTGTTTCAGTCGAGGGATGAATCATCATCTTCGGATGAAGCAGCAGAATCCACAGTTAAAGTCAGGAAACCCAAAAGAAGTCTAAAAAAAAGCCCAAACGCCGCAAAGAAGCACAAAGCAACTCTTCTTTGATGCACTGAAAGGTTGCAGATATCAAGGCAAGCTTGATGCATATTGTCGTCTCGGAAGAGTCTCAAGAGCAGGTTTCTACAAGCATTTGAAGTACCATAAGGCCGAGAAAGACACAGACATCGCGAACAACGTGATAGCTCGCCAGCTTGAGACAGGATACCGCGTAGGTATTCTGAAAACTCAGGCATTGCTAGCCAAGAAAGGCATTGCAGTTGGCCATAACCGGCTTGCCAGAATAATGAACGAGAACTCACTAAATCCAAAATTTAACAGGAAACGCTATCCTCCAGAGTATTATGCGCAGAAGAATGCATCCCAAAAGAATCAAGAAAGAGAGAATGTGCTGAACCGGCAATTCGATGCAAAATGTCCTGGAGAAAAGCTTGTGACAGACATAACGTACATAAAAGTGGCTGAAGGATGGCTGTATTTAAGTGCAGTGATTGATCTGTTTAACAGTGATGTGGTTGCATTTGTAATGTCAAACCAACTAAACGTCGATTTCGCAATTAAGACCTTAAATGCATTGTCAGACAATGGTCACGTTCCACAAACGGAATGCATCTTTCACTCAGACCAAGGGTTTACTTATACTCACGAAAAATTCGTTGAAGCGCTTAAAACACAAGGGTTTAGGCAAAGTTTCTCAAGAGTAGGAAACTGTTGAGATAATGCATGCGCAGAGAGCTTCTTTGGTCATCTAAAGGCCATAGGCGTTAACTTTGTGCTGTTTTTTTTTAAAGCTCTATGCTATGAGTAG
>CAMKRB010000290.1 GCA_946415045.1 uncultured Myxococcales bacterium | reverse complement strand
GTTTTATCGTTCCGTCGACATCTTTTGTACAGGAGTTCGTGCAGTAGTTGTTTTGCTCCGTCACCCACGAGTCCGAGTGACAGATATAAAACATCGAACCATATGTGGATTCCAGCGCCGGCGCTCCAAGATAGTACTCATGCGTCGCCCAGAACAGTCTGTCTGCAATTTCACAATCCTGGGCACAGATTTGTTCACATGATTCCATGCACGAATCGTCTGAACAATACATATAAATATCGCCCAGTTTTATCGAAGGAATCTGTCCCCGCAAAGCAATCTGATGCATCCCTCGGCTATCAAACCTGCACTCTGCATTGCCATTTAACGATTTCTGCTCAAACTCACCATCACCGTCACAGTCCATATCGTATAGAATCGGCGCATTGCCAACGCTCTCAACAGGAATGTTGACAACAGCATGATCAAAATCCGTTTCAATCGTGAATTTGAATGGCCGGTGACTGGCTTCTTTGGTTTTTGAGCATCCGGACATCATCACGAGGATTGCTGCAATCCCAAAAACTGTTTGACTCAAACGCATGTCTGTTTCTCCTCGCTGACCGGTTTTCCGGATGCTTTTTCCGGGATATACTGTTCACAATTTTCTGGGGTTACGCTTCGCTTCCCCCTGGCTGAATTATGCCGCCCCTGCGGGGCTCTGTTGGTATGCGCCCTTGCGTGGCGCGCCTGATTCCACTATTCACTATCCACTATTCACTATCCACTATTCACTATTCACTACAATTCCACGCCACTTTCGCTGAACATCCCATCTTTATGCGTCACTTTGTCCAACGGCCATTGATTTGGTTTATGCATGAATGATTTCGCTTTATAAAACATCATGGTCATGTTGTTTACTTTCGAAACATCCCATTTGTCCAGACGCTGATTGAACTTTCTGGCTTCCATGAACATGCTTTCCATATTCGTAACATTTGAAACATTCCATTTATCCAGTGGCTGGTTAAACCGTTTGGCGTCATAAAACAAATTCCCCATATCGGTGACATTCGATACGTCCCATTCATTCAGTGGCTGATTGAATCTTTGGGTATTCGAAAATGTCCGGTTCATCGACTTGACACTTGAAACATCCCACTTTTCCAACGGCTGGTTAAATTGCTTTGCACCCGAAAACATCCCGCTGATATCTTCAACTTTCGACATATTCCAATGTTCGAGCGGCTGATTGAATCGTTTGGTATTGGAAAACATGTTGGACATCGTTTTGACATTCGATACATCCCACTTTTCCAACGGCTGGTTAAATTGCTTTGCACCCGAAAACATCCCGCTGATATCTTCAACTTTCGACATATTCCAATGTTCGAGCGGTTGATTGAATCGTTTGGTTTCGGAAAACATGCCGGCCATCGTTTTGACATTCGATACATTCCACTGCTCAAGCGGCTGGTTGAATTTTTTGGCACCATGAAACATCGCGATCATCGTTTCGACGTTCGATACATCCCAATTCCCCAGCGGTTGGTTAAACCGTTTGGCTTCGCTGAACATGCCATTCATTGATTTGACGTTTGATACATTCCACCCGCCAATATCCTGATTAAAGCGATCTGTGCTCATAAACATCGCTGTCATATCCGTCACATGAGATACATCCCACTTATCCAGCGGCTGATCAAATGCTGAACACGATGAAAACATGTGTGCCATGCTTTCTGATTTTGATACATTCCAGTCGTTCAGGTGCTGATTGAATGCATAACATTCATAGAACAATGCATCCATCTGCGTCACGTTCGATACATCCCAATCGCCTATCGGATCATTCATGGATGATGCTTTAAAAAACATCCTTCTCATATCATGTACTTGCTGCAGATTGGGCTTGTCTTTGGCGAGTATTCTGATGTTTTCACATGATGCAGCAAACCCTTGCATGGATTTCCATTCAATATCTCCCCACTGATCAATAGATAAGATATGCAGAGAATCTCGCCATCTCAATTCGTCCTGGATGTCGTTTGCCTGCTCTTTGCATGAAGATTTGCAATAGTTGTCTTTATCCTTATACCAAAGCTGAATGTCGCAGACGTGAAATATATCGGCCTTTGGGGACAGCACGCGATATGGATTAATGACTGCTTCACAGTCAGTTTTGCAGCTGACAACGCACGAATCCATGCATTGATCGTTTGTACAATAAGTATAGATTTCTCCAAGCATGAGCGATGGGATTTTGCCATGCATGGATATTTGGTGTGTTCCTGCCTTTTCAAATGTGCATTTGATGTTGCCGTTCAGTCCGGTTTGTTCAAATCTGCCGTCTCCGTCACAGTCCACATCCGCAAAAACATCGTTGGGATCCGGACTGTACACAGGAATTCTCACAGTTGCATTGTCAAATGTCGTTTCTATTGTAAACATAAACGCATGACTATTATCTTCGGACTTTTCCTGCGCTTTGAAACAACCGGAAATGCAGGCAAATATCAGAATAGGCCATATTGTTCTCGTCAGACGCATGGTTACTCCCATAGATATCATTTGTATATTTTGAGGGGGCAAGCCCCCTGCGGCGCTATCGGGCGAATACTTCGCCCGATACGCGCCTGCCCCCAGCGAGGCTTGCTTGCGCTACGCCCCGCTAGGAAGCTGCGCTGCAGCTCCGTCAGATCTGATTCCTTATGTTCAATCCATCGACCATTTTGTCATAGGCTTTTCGAACCTCCGCATTTTTCATACACTTCTGCACAGGCGCTTCTTTCCCAAATGTCAGCTGGATGAATAGTTTCCGATTTTTCGCCGGTCCCAAATCCGGATCGAGGCCTTTCGACACATCCTGTGCACGTAACAATTCCATCCCGCTTGCAATGGCATCGACAAAGCGGTTCAGAAATTGCCCCATGGTTTCACAGTCTTCGTTTGTGATTTCTACATTGCGTGCAAATCCCTCAATATAGCTTCGTTCAACCGAAAGCCACTGATTCCCACCCTCTAGCATAGAATTCTGCTGGAACTTTTGTCTCTGGACATCCGTTGTCACCTGCATCATCCGCGCATTGACCATAATAAAGTGCATGTTCTGTTCTTTGATGCAAGCCATATAGGGCGAGTCAATATAGGAAATCTGCGAAAAACAACGGCCATAATCCCGCTTGCCGTCAGCTGTATCAAATAAATGCACATCTGCAGCCTCCTGCTTTCGCATGATCCCGTTAAACTCTGATAGATGCGCATTCAGATATTGCTCAAAATCATTCGCCATCACCTCACAGTCTTCTTTGTGCTCGCTTAATACACGGCTCAGGCCTTCATAGAACGTACAGGACTGAACGATTGCCTTTTTTCTGAAATAATTGTGATACGTTATGGCTCTGCGCTCCTCGAACCGCTGATAGACTACGGGAAATACCGCGCCCTCTGTCTTGCTGCAGGCGTTTTCAAAAAACAACTTGTCGACTCTGGCGGTTGCCATTATCTGATTGGTGCGTTCTGATGGCGCTGTTTGGGCATATGTGTTTGCTTCTGATCTGGTCATATACATCAGCCGGCATTCCATCAGTCCTTTTTCGTAATTGTCGATGAGATCTTTTGGGGCGGCGTCCAAAGCTTTGGCTAGTCCTTCACAATTATCAATGCTAAGTATTTTACCCAGCTGTTCCGCAGAATCAAACAGCAGTTCACAGGATTTGTCCTGATCTTTCGGAAATTGTTCCTGAACAAATTTCTGCGATGGATCAACGGGCTCTTTTCTGTTGCACCCAATCGTCATGCCAATGATCAAAAGAATGCAAAACCCTGCGATGATTGTCCGACATTTCATAGCTGTTATCCTTTTGACACATACTTAAATCGCACACGAATCATGCTTAATCGCATGCAGCGCAACCGCGATCATGTTTCTGACGCCCTGGGCAATGGTCGCTTCGTCGGCGCGTTTCGCCCCAAATACCTGGTCCGAAACCGTCATCATCGCGGCGGCACGGATGCCGTGGATGGCTGCGATGGACAGCACTGTGGCTGCCTCCATTTCAACCGCACAAATCCCCAGACTGAACAGCTTTTTATAGGTTTCATCACTATGACCATAGAATCGATCCAGACTTGCCACTTTGCCGACGTGATGCGGAATGTCCAGTGATTTGGCTGCGTTGGCTGCTGCACTCACAAAAGCGAAGTCAGATGTCGCCGGAAATCCCAGCTCCAGCTGGGTGTCTGCCATATAACTGCGGATGTATTCTTTCGATGTGCCATCGGCCATGCAGGCGGCATGGACGATTAACAAATCACCAGGATTCATGCTGGGATCCATGGCACCACAGGTACCGATTCGAATCAGAAACTGTGCGCCCAGCGATATCAGTTCCTCACATACAATCGCTGCCGATGGACCGCCCATACCCATCGTTTGCACAGAAACAGGCGTTCCTTCAAACGTGCCGGTGTATCCATACATTCGCCTGTACTCTGTTGTACATACCGCATCTGTCAGAACGTTTTCTGCAATCCATCTGGCTCTATCCGGATCGCCTGGCAAAAATACTATCGGTGCGATGGCTTTTGATCTCACATGTATTGGCATAAAAACCTCTTTGTTAATGGGTCTTGCAATGATTTGCTTTCAGTCTAAATCCTCAACATCACCCCAAACCTCAATCTGGCACGTATGTTTCTTTTCGGGATCGTCTTTGTCGTAGCTAATTCCAACAAGTAATATTTCTTTTGTATAATTTTCTATAATTTTCGGATATTGATTCTGTTTAATCTGTGCAATCGCGCCCTCGGCATCGCGCTCAGGATGCTTTTTATCGAGCGCTTTCAATTCTATTACAAGTGCGGGATATTCCGAATTTTTCTTGGGTAAATAGACGATATCGGCGTATCCCGTGCCACCCGCGAGCTCTTCCAATTGTATATATTGATCCCGATAGGCGAAATAGGCGAGTTTGATGGTACCACGCAGGGATTGCTCGTTGTTATAATGGCGAGGATTACATTCTTCGGTGTGGACTTTTTGTAATTCTTTTGCAACGGCATCAGCTTTCATGTCGGATGTATCTTTCATCAATTGCACGCTGCGTTTGACGCGTTGTATCGTCTCGATATGCGTAACTCTGTGAACGGATTGCGCATATTCCATACGGATTTCTTCATTCGGAATGCGCACCGTCTCCCGTTCTTCATCATAAGATAAATAGCCGTAATGCGTTAGA
>CAMKRB010000289.1 GCA_946415045.1 uncultured Myxococcales bacterium | reverse complement strand
ATGGTCACGATGATGTATGCCAACAACGAAACCGGGGTCATCTTCCCCATCGAACGGCTGGCCGCCATCACCAAATCGACCGATCCGCATATTCTGTTCCATACCGATGCCACGCAGGCTGCGGGAAAAGTCAGACTGGATATGCAGAATGCCTTGCAGAACGTCGATTTTCTGTCATTCTCGGGCCACAAGATGCACGCACCCAAGGGTGTCGGCGTGCTTTATATGCGCACAGGCGCTGCGTGCCGTCCGTTTTTGTATGGCGGACACCAGGAACGCGGCCGCCGCGGCGGCACCGAAAATATCCCCTACATCGTTGGTCTTGCAAAGGCATGTCAGATTGCCGAGCGAAACTATGACAAAGTCGCCGGCCTGGTGAAGCTGCGCGACAGACTCGAAGACGGGCTCACCCGCATTCCATACGTCGTCATCAACGGCAAAGGTGCGGAACGCATGCCTGGAACGACCAATGCTGCATTTCACTATATCGAAGGCGAAGGCATCCTCTATCAGCTCGATCTGGAAGGCATCTGCGCTTCGAGCGGTTCTGCATGCACCTCGGGTTCGCTCGATCCTTCGCACGTGCTGCGCGCCATGCATGTGCCGTTTACTGCGGTTCACGGCTCCATCCGGTTCAGCATGAGTGACGAAACAACCGAAGCCGATATCGACCACGTCATCGAAGTAATGCCCAAAATCGTCGCCAATCTGCGCAAACTCTCACCCTATTGGGACAACGTGAACCAGTGCCCCAAAGATAAGGATCTCATCGTCGAAAAACTGTAGATCCACCCGCTGCCGGGTGGCGTTTAAAAATGCCGCGGCGTATCGGGTGCAAACCCGATAGACGCGGCCGCGCGGCGTATGCAACGCATAGACGCGCCACAAAAACATACAAAAAATGGGCGGTGTTTAATCAAAGTGGATATATTCGCACCCGATGTCTGGAAGTTCAGGCTTATAGCCTGTAGTTGGCTATAGACCATAAGCTATAAGCTAAAAGCAGTGAAGCAAGCAACTGCGCATTTTATATCCACGTTTTCAAACAGCGTTTTTTTTATTTTTGCAAAACCCGCTTGTATGCTCGCTGAAATCATTTCTGTGTCTGTATGTAGGTAAAACCGCATTGCCAAATGATTTCAAGTGATTAAGCTGTAGGAGTTGCGTCGGCTGACGCATATCACGACGATACCTCACGCTGGAGAAACACATGCAATCACAGGACGACAAAAAGAAAGACGCTTCGATTAAAGTCGTTGATAATACTCAGGGAAATACGATTTTTACCATCGAAGACGACAAACTTCCGCCGCAGTTCCGGAACCTTCCGGTGTTTCCGACCCGCGACATCATTGTGTTTCCGGCGACATTCATCGTGATGACGATAAGCGACAAGCAGCAGATTCAGGTGATTACGCGTGCAATGCGCGAAAAGGAGCACATGATTTTGCTGCCGATTCGCCCCTCGGTTCGCGGCGGAAGCAGATTTAAGGCGGACGAACTGTCTTCCTATTACAACGTCGCAACTTATGTGCGCATCATCAAGATTAGTCACCGCGATGAGAATGGTCCGTACCAGGTGTCGATGCGGGGGATTCAGCGTGTGGCACCCGTTTCGATCGCGAAAGACGACAG
Organism: uncultured Myxococcales bacterium; assembly: GCA_946415045.1. GTDB lineage: Bacteria > Myxococcota_A > Bradymonadia > UBA4248 > UBA4248 > UBA4248. The sequence continues at coordinate 3,560 of CAMKRB010000289.1, read as the reverse complement.
CTTTGAGATTTATCGTGCGCGCTCGACACCGGTTGCGGAGGAGCCGCTCGCGATTATTGGCGAGGCGGTTTATGACGACCATAATCTGCTGCGCACCGTGCGGCAATACGGGCGAAAGATGTTTGATCACCCCGTAAATGGCCAGGATCCGAAAGAAATCATCCGCATCATCGATCAGACGCAGGACGCGGGGCTGCTCGCCGACTTTTTGGCCGGACAAATCGACATGCCTTTTGAACAGCGTGCCGAACTGCTGTGCGAAACAAATGTGCGCAAACGCTTGCAAAACCTGCTCGATATCATGATTCGGCAGTTCGAGGTGGCGCGCCTCGTTGCCGATGTCGCGCAAAAGGTAAAAACCGATCTCGACAAGCAACAGCGCGACTATTTCCTGCGTGCACATATCAAGGCCCTGAAAGAACAAATCGGCGAGGAACCCGAAAACGACACGGAGGAACTCAAAAAGCAAATCGAGGCGATGGATGCAGACCAGGTCGTCATCGATTATTGTTTGAAACAGTGGAAACGCCTGTCCTACATGCCGCAGGCAAGTGCAGAATATTCGGTTGGCCGCTCGCACATCGAAACTTTGCTCGATATGCCGTGGCACAAGCATACCGAAGACCACATCAATCTGCACGACGCACGCCAAATCCTCGACGAAGACCACTATGGTCTGGAAGATGTGAAGGCGCGTGTGCTGGAATATCTCGCAGTTATCTCGCTGAAAAAGGATTTGAAGGCACCGATTTTATGCCTGTACGGCCCGCCGGGAGTCGGCAAAACGAGCATCGGAAAATCGGTAGCACGCGCACTGGGGCGCAAATTCGAGCGCATCAGTCTTGGCGGTATTCACGACGAGTCCGAAATCCGCGGACATCGCCGGACGTATGTCGCCAGCATGCCGGGACGCATCGTGCAGGCACTGCGCCGCGCACAGACGATGAATCCCGTGATTATGCTCGATGAAATCGATAAACTCGCGCACGACATCCACGGCGACCCTTCAAGTGCATTGCTCGAAGTGCTCGATCCCGAGCAAAATTATGCATTTGTCGACAATTATATCGAAACGCCCATCGACCTGTCGCAGGTGCTGTTTATGACGACAGCCAACACGCTCGATACCATCCCGCAGCCACTGCGTGACCGCATGGAAATCATTGAGATTCACGGCTATACGCACGTCGACAAGATGCACATTGCGACAGAGCATTTGATTCCCAAACTGCTGGGTACGCACGGCATACTGAAATCGCAGATAGCGATATCGGATGAAGCGCTTGGCGAGATTATATCGAACTACACGCGGGAAGCGGGCGTGCGGCAGCTGGAGCAGCGTCTGGCAGCGGTATGCCGCAAAGTTGCCGCCAAAATCGTCGAAGGCCGCGAAGAAGGCAAAAAGCGCATCCGCGTCTCGGTCACTGCACGAAACCTCGAGAATTTCATCGGCAAAAAGAAGTTCGAATACGATACCGTCGAAAAGTCACGCATGCCGGGTATTTCCACGGGACTAGCCTGGACGCAGTATGGCGGAGACATCCTGTTTATCGAAACGACGGATATGCCGGGCAAAGGAAATCTGGTTTTAACCGGTCAGCTGGGCGATGTGATGCAGGAAAGCATCCGTGCCGCGATGACGCTGATTCGATCTCATGCCGAAAAACTCGGCCTGGATGCGGAGTATTTTTCAACGCGGGATGTTCATGTCCATGTGCCAGCCGGTGCCACGCCCAAAGACGGCCCATCCGCCGGCGTCGCCATATTTACGGCGCTTCTGAGCCTGTTCAAATCGGTCGAGGTTCCGGGCACACTCGCCATGACCGGCGAAATTTCGCTGCGCGGCAATGTTCTGCCCGTCGGCGGCATTCGCGAAAAAGTACTCGCCGCCCACCGCGCCGGCATCCGCACCATCATTCTGCCACAGCGCAACGTTCGCGACCTCGACGACGTGCCTCAGGCCGTTCGCGACGATATTCAGTTCCACCCCGTCAGCACAATCGACGAGGTGATCGATCTCGTCTTTGGCTAGAGACGCGCACAAAGCAACGTCCGCATCACGGCTTTCGCCTTTCTTATTTGATTTGGATTGCCCGGCTATGGGGCTTGCAGCCCCATACACCGGGCTGCCCGCGCTATTGCATACGCGCGGGCCTGCATATTGCCTATGAAAATCGCGTTTCACTATCTGGGCTGTCGGTTAAACGAAGCCGAAAATGAGCTTATTGCAAGAGATTTGGTCGCAGCCGGTTACCAGATGGTCACGATCGACGACCAACCCGATGTCATCGTACTCAATACCTGCGGTGTCACCGGCGAAGCCATGCGAAAATCAAGGAAATGCGCCAGAAAGCTAGCTGCAGGCTGTCCCCGTATGCTCGTGCTGATGGGATGTGCGGTCGACCTGATGGAAGCCGGAGAGAATCCGGTTGACGACGACGAGGTCGCATCCAAAGCCGAAGAAAACGTCCGGATCGTGCGAATTCTGCGAAAAGACAAGCCCAATGCGACGCGCATCATTCTGGATGCCATCCGGCAATATCTGTCCAATCCACCGCAGGATGGCGCTGAATCTCCGAAATATCGCCTGCGCATGCGCAGCTTTATCAAGATCGAAGACGGATGCAACAACCAGTGCACCTATTGTTCCGTGCGTCTGGCGCGCGGCCGCGAGGAGAGTCTTCCATCCCAACAAATTATAAGCGAGATCAACCGCTGTATCGCGCTGGGTGAAAAAGAATTCGTGCTCACCGGCGTCCAGGTTGGCGCATGGAAAGAAGGCGATCGAAGGCTGCATGACTTAATCCGCGATATTCTCGATCACACACAGGTTCAGCGGCTGCGGCTCAGCTCCATCGAACCCTGGCATACGCGCCCCGAACTGTGGACGATGTGGCATGACACAAGACTCTGTCCGCATTTCCACATTCCAGTGCAAAGCGGCTGCGATGAAGTGCTCGCCGCAATGAAACGGCGTACCCCAATCGATGGCTATCTCGACAAGATATCTGCGATTCGCAGTGAGATTCCCAACGTCCGGATTTCCACCGATCTCATCGTCGGATTTCCCGGAGAAACCGACGAAATGTGGCAGCAAACCATAGCATTCATCAGGCGCGCAGCATTTGATGACGTGCATTTATTCAGGTTTTCCGCGCGTCCGGGAACCATTGCCGCTGCCCTGCCCAATCAAATCCCGCCCGAAATCAAGCACAAACGCTGGTATGAAGCTGAATCGCTAATCAGCGAAATACGGCGGCAGCGACTGACCAGCTGCATCCAACAGCCATGTGAAGTGCTGTGGGAAAATATCTGTGAAAAAGGCGGCGATAAAAACTGCTGGTACGGCTACTCAAAGAACTATCTGCGACTCAATCGCTGGTTTGATGCCGATCGATGGATGCGCGGCACAGTGACACAGGAAATCTTCGACTCCAGCGATATCGATACGAATCTGAAATATTGTGTCGATTAGTGCAGAAAAACTATACTTATCCCGCAGTTCTTTTTTGACGGCTTGCGCCGTAAGCACATATTTTTCGCGGCTACGCGCCGCAGGC
>CAMKRB010000288.1 GCA_946415045.1 uncultured Myxococcales bacterium | reverse complement strand
GCGAAACGCAGTGATCATTTGTACAAACCAGATTGGGCTGGCAAAGTTCATCGCCGCAGATACAGCCTGCAGGATCGTTGCAAACCCAGGCACGAAGGCCCACGGAATCGCCATGACGCGGAATATCATAGCAGCCATAGTGACTGTCGCCGGATGGTGCTTTTTCGGGTGCATTGTTGCGCCCATGACACCAGCGCGTGCCGCCCGGGCAGGCTTCGGCATTATAAATGGTCTGTTCCCCGTCTTCATCGCCGTGATCGTTGCCGTGATCAATTTTGACTTTATGAAATGCCGATGGTTCCATTCCAATCGTGCCGCAGTGACCATCCTTTTTAGGAATGACGCAGTCGCCCATCGGACACAGCGTTTCTGCGGTTGTATCGGTATCGCCGTCGATATGATAGGGACAGCCGAATCGAAGCCTATCAACATCATCGATATCCCAACTGCGGAAGTCCCCGGTTGGACTTGTACTCGATCCGGTATAATCCATCGTGTGACGTGCAAAATGCATATTGCCTATATAGCAGCCGTCAGGATTGTCGCATCGGTGATAATAGATTTCAGAACTGCCTGATGAACCGCCATCGACCCAGTAATCGCATACAAATTCACCATGATGCTGGCTTTTCACGCCCAATATTTCTTCTAAATGACACTCGCATTCGTCAAACTCATCATCATCATCATCTACATCTTCTTCGTCATCCTTATCACAGCCATCCGGACAATGTTCGATGGTTTCATCATGTCCGCATTCGCACTTGCCGGCGACGCATTTCGCCCCCAGCGCACAAAAACCATCGCCGCAGGCGCAGTTGCCTTCTTCGCAAACGAAATCGCCTTTGGGCTGCTCGATCGTCGAAACGCATTCGCCATTGACGAGCTTTTGTGAATATTTACATTTTTTGCCATTGCCTAGGTCACATCCCCAGGTGAGTCCGCACAAATATTCGACTTTCCTATCTTCTAATTTTTTGTCTTCATCATCACCATTTTTAACGCATCCAAAACCGGGAATGGCCGTCACCGCCTTGTGTCCGTTGCATGCAGGCATGCCATCGATACATTCGGTGCCCCCGGGAATGATGATATTGCCGCATTCGCAGAATTTGCTCGGGTCTTCCGAATCCGGGTATTTTGACTTTGCGCACACCGTCTTGCTCGCCGAATCACTTACTTCTGATTCGAGCGCCGAAGATGCTGATCGATATTTATCCGGGGCAGCTTTGTCGTTTTCGGCAGACTGTTTTGCTGCAGGTTGTTCGACATTTGCTTCGTTTTGATTGGTTGCAACTTCAACCTCATCCGGATTTGGTGTGCGTTTACATGCAGTCAGCGTGAGCAATATACAAATGGCAATGCCGGTTCGCAGTGTAATGTTTTTCATAGCTGTTTCATACCTGTAATCATGTGTTTTGGGAGCGCCACTCAGTGTCGTCGAGTTCTATTTCGTTTCTTGCGCTTTTGCTGCACACTTTCAGCGTGCGGATTGTTGGTAATACATCTATTGCCCGGGGGGGCACTTCGTGACCTCACCCCCTCAGTCACGGTTTTGCCGTGCCAGCTTCCCCATCTCCATCAATGGCGAGGGGGAGCGCTAAATGATGGTGCTTTGCGCCAATGCTTCCGGGCTGTGACATTTCGCACCATCAGGGCGATAATCGTGAGCATTTAACTGGAAGTTTGTAAATTCAGAACTGTCAAGCATTTAGAATGCGACTGTCCTGGAGCACCCTTATCGACGTGCGTCAATACGGTGCGCGGTTGCCGCTTTTGCGATCAAACAGAGTCTTTCTTTTTGTTTTTCTTCTTTATTGGTCTGGCTTTTTGAGGAATCTGATCTTTTTTGATCCCGACCATTTCTGCGACGAGATCATAGGGATTTCCTATGTATGAGGAAAACTTATTACCCTGGTAGTTTTTAAAAGCCTCTTCATTTCTTAGAATCGTCTTTCTGGCTGTATCTATACATTCGGAAAAATCGATTTCAAATGGACGGCCATAAAAAATGCTCGACAAAATGTAACCATGTATCGTACTGAGTGCGCCATAAACACAAACAATATCATCGGTATTGGCGAGCTGCATGACGTATTGTTTGATACGATTCGGCAAATCGTGGTCGCCTTCTTCATAAAGCGGCAGGATACAATCGCGCCATAAAACCTGGTCATCTGTGAGCCCAATCATAAAGGAATCACGTTCGCAAAAGACGATCTTGTTGTTATAGCAGTCGATTTCGCGTCCGGCGGCCATGGCTTCTTTGTAAGTGTCCAAATGTGACATGAAACAGAGCTCCCTCGCAGATGTATGTTGTGTTGTGTATTACAGGAATCCTACTGGCATTGCCAAGCGGCATTACATGTCTGAATGCCCTCATAAATCATCATTGGATGACGTATTCCGGCGATGGTGATAAATACGCGGTTGCTCGATTTTGTCAAATACATATTTGGAGAAAATCGTTATCAGGGGGAATTATTCGGTGGCGAGCAGCTTTATTGAACGAGCGCCAAACGTGCGATTCGCAGAGGCTGACCGGATGCGATGGAATGCTATATGTCGTTTGGGCATGGGTTGAAAAGATATCAAGATGTGATCGCGAACCGTATGCGCGGAAAGCGCATAGGTGAGCGCAGAGGCCGTATCGATGGCGCAGCCATCGAAAGGCCGAAGAGCCGGGCGTATCGGCAACGCCGATAGCCGGCACCACAGATCATAAATACTGTTTGCACAGACGTCAAAAGCGATATAAATGGTAGGATGAATATCATTTGCCGATGAGGGCGGGTGATTGCAGGAAGAAGTGGGCATGGCAAAAAACAGCAAGAAAAACAAGGCTCAGCAAAGTAAAATCTCAGGCAACAAGACATTGGCGAAGGCGCATCAGACCGCTGAGCCATTGTCAGTGAACGAGGCGGCGTCAACGGTGGAAGCGGAAGAATTGCCGGAGGCATCCTCTGCACCATTGTTGCTTCAGATGCGCACGCAGATGGGGGTGATTCAGACCGATTTATACGAACGTCTGTTTAAGCCTGCGTTTGTAAGTTTTTCGCAGCGCCGTGATGATGAGCCGCTGCGTCAGCTGGTGGAAGGGATTGTCACGTCGATAGCGATGCACGATGCATACGACAGCTATCGGACGCTGGATGATATTTGTCAGCGGTATCTGTATTATCTTGAGAGTGTGACGGGTGCTCGGGAGCGGACTTGGGAGACGGTTCAGGCGAGTGGTTTGTGTGATTACTGGCGTTCACAGGTGTTTATGGTTCTGATACGGGAATCGTCAGCGATATTCAGCCTGCTGCTTCCCGACAGCCAGCCGGAGCAGCCAGAAGCGGTAGATATGCTTCAGAGTGAATTTCTGGATGGGTGTGATTTTGTGCTTAACGATACGCTGGGCTGTGTATGTTATGACAGGTCGCATGCGGCATCGCGTGATTTATACGATTTTATATATGGCACAAGTTTTCCGTGGCTTGGTTACAGTACCGAATCGATATTCAATATCCGGGATATGATTGCCGACAAGGATATATGTGTATCGCATGAATTTGCAATGGCGAGTGCCGAGCAGGTGCAGAAGTTTTATAATGATTACAAGGACGCCGTAAAGAAGAAGCTATATACAGATTTGGTATATACACAGCACCGCAAAATATATGATGAGCTGAGTGAAGCATATGAAGCGGATGAAGGACTGCCGCTGGATTTGATAGATATGTTGTCGCAGCGCATCAAGTTTGACAAATCATATCAGCAGGCATACGACAAATGTATAGAATGTTCCGATGAATCTATTGAAATAATACATCGGAATTCCCGGCTTCATCCGGCGTATCTGAATTCTTTCAAAAGGACGGGCAGTGTGTTGAAGACAGCGTCAGCGCTGAATTTTGGCGTTTATTTGTTTCATTATGCAGGAAAGTCGTGAGAGAGGCAGGGCTGCCGCATTTACTTTTCCGGGGCTTTGCCCCAGACCCAGCCAAAGGGCAAAGCATTTTGGAATCTGTAATATTTGTTTACGAACTTCCATGTTTTACATAGCAGGCATGGCCAACAAAAGACTCAATGGGGCTCCTTCCCCATTTCGGCAAGACTTTACCGTTTAAGTGGGTTTATTGTGGTGCAAGCAATCTCTAAGCCATGTTTTAATGCGGTAATCCTGGTGAGAGAGGGTAAATGTCTTGCCAATTGAAGCGGGATCTATTAGAAGTTGCGGGGCTTGTCCAGGACGGGCGAGCGCATTGAAGTGAGGAATGATGCAGATGACAGGCAAGTGGACAGCATTAGCGATAATGATGGCGCTTTCGATTCCCTGTGTATTGCAGGCGAAGACGGTGGAGCGCGTAGCTGCGGTAGCAGGTGATGAGATCATTACGATAAACGATGTACGCCGGGAAGGCGTGCTGAGATATCTTGTGAAAGGCAAGGATCTGCATGACATCGATTATTCTCCGGATCGCGAAGCAGAACTGGAAGCGTTGGTCAAGGAACTCGTTCAGACGCGTCTGATTGCACGTGAAGCCAAGAAAAACGGCATCCACATTGGGGATCGCGAGGTGAATGCGCAGCTGCAGCAGATGTATATGCAGTCGGGGCAGGGAGAAGAAGTCTACAAAGCGATGATGGCCAGTGAAGGGATTGACTGGGAGGATTATCGCGGTTATCTGCGAGGAGAGCTGGAGGCGCAGTATGTGATTCGATCGGCGCTTTCGGGTCAGGTGACGCCCTCTGAAGTGGACGTGATTGCGTGTGCACAGGAACGTGCCCCCGATGCAGAAAACAGTGTGATGGTGTCATTAAGCCAGATACTGATTCCCGAAATCGATGTCGACAGCAAAGCGGGGCTGGCGGAAGACATGGCGAAGGTCATCAATCCCGTGTGGTGGAACAGTCTTGACAGTGCTCAGTCTGTGGTTGCCGAGGGGGTTCGGGAACTGGCGTCGGCATCTCCGGATCGATTTGTAGATTATGTAAAGAAGTATTCGACGGGTCGCAGTGTAGAGCGCGATGGTGTTTTGGGGCAGTTCTCGACGGGTGATTTATCGAAGGATTTTGCGCCTGTATTCACGATGAAAGCCGGTGAAATCGCGCCATTGATTTCGACCAATGCGGGTTATCACATCGTGAAGGTCGATGAAGTGACCCATGGTGAGTCGGAGCAGTGGAAAGCGACGGTAAACCAGTGTCGTGAACTCATTATGATGCA
>CAMKRB010000287.1 GCA_946415045.1 uncultured Myxococcales bacterium | reverse complement strand
CAGAGTTCAAAAAAGAAAGCGTTGCTGTTGAAATAGTATTGTGCAACGATATCATGTTATTGGAATAATTCGATATATAATGATGGCGCCGCGTATTGCAAATAGCGGCGCGCCGGGGCGTATCGCCGGCAGGCGATAGCCCGGCCACTATAAAAATTAATTCCTGACAAATTCTATAAAATTCGAAAGTGCCGTATCTATGGGTTTGTCGTCTTTGTCGTAGAGTTCCATTTCGAAACGCATCAGATATTTGCCTTCGGTGACGATTTGATAGAATGGGATGCTGGGAATCGTTTTGATGCTCACGTCGGCCCATTTGGTATCGAGCAGCGGGACGGAGAGCTCTTTTGTTGCACCTACAGGTAATGATACAACGCCTAGCGTGCCGGGCGTCGCTGTTTTTCCAAATGCTAGATCGATGACGGTCCAGTACAGCGGGATGTCTTTTTGGGCATCATAAATGTATAGAAGTGCTTTGGATTGTGTGGCCAGATGACGTCTGGATGTATTGTGAAATACGATGCGCACCGATGCATCCTGTATATCCGGATTCCATGCGGGGTAGTCGTTGATGAGATCGATGCGTATGCTTGACAGGATTTCGTCGTCGGGAACTTCGCCATCCGGAGTGGGGTAGCGCAGGTCGTTGGATGCAGTCTGTATATCTGGCTGCGGCGATTTCTGCTGAGAACAGGATGATATAAATAGTATCGAAATCAGAACGGTAATAAATGTATATTTTGTCATATTGTATACTATAAAAGAAAAGGCCGGAAAACCGGCCTTTGTGATGGTGTTACTGGAGTCTGGATTTGGCTGCAGCGTTGTTTGGATCGATTGAAATCGCCTCCTCATAGGCTTTTTGAGCGCCGGCTGAATCGCCGGATTTGCGGTATAAATCGCCCACATAGACGTAGCAACCGGCTGTTCTCTGGATTTTGCATGCTTTTTCGGCATTTGAGATGGCAACATCGAGCTTGCCTCTGCCTTCGTTTGCTTTGGCAAGTGAGAACCAGGCTCTGTAGTTTTTGGGCTCCTGTGTGGTGGCGAGCATCAGCAATTGAACTGCGGTATCAAAATCGCGTTTGCCCATGGCTGTCTGGGCTTCGGCAATCAGCTTGCCAGTTGGCACTTTGTCGGAATTGCCGGCTTGTGCGGCGTCAGATTTTGGCGTCTCAGCCGGTTTGGTTTCGGCCGGTTTGGTTTCGGCCGGTTTGGTTTCGGCCGGTTTGGCGCTGTCTTTTGCTGTGGCTTTATCCTGATCATCTATGGCTGTAGATTTGGATGCGTCAGTGTCCTTCTTTTTGGCGGGTACAGCAATTGGGGCGATTTCATCGTCGTCGACGAGCAGGATCCGCTTGTGGTTATTCGTGTTGCTTGCGACAACGGGAGCGGGTTCATCGTCAACGAGTATAACGGTTTTTTTGTTGTCCGTGTTGTTGTTAAGGAGGACGCTGTTTGAATCGTCGACGGCTTTATTGGCAACAGGTGCAGCAGGTTCGGGTGTGGCCGTATCGACACGGTAGCTATCCGATGGTTTGTTGGCGGGCGCAGGAATGGCGGGATCGGCTTTTGCCACGACAGGTTCCGGTGTTGCCTGAGGCTGTGGTGCGGCTGCGGCCGGGGCTGCAGGCTGTGCAGGCTCAATGGCCTGGATTGCCGCCTGATTGTCGGGAACATTTGCGGCAACGGCTGTATCTGCGGGAGCTGTGGCTTCGTTATTATCGTTTGCTGCGGCTTCATTTGGATCTGCATTGGTATCGGCATTATCGGGAACAGCTGCAGCAATGGCAGCTTCCTGAACACCGTTGTCTTTATCCTTGAGTGCATTCAGGCGGGTGCTGTAGTTGTCTTTTTCGATCGAAGCGGTATTCATTGCATCGGCAACGGTGGCGTCGTGATTACCGCGCATCTGGGCCGAAATTTCCTTATAAATGGCTTCGATTTCAGACCATTTCGAGAGCTGTGATTCGTATTCCGGCTTGAGTTGCAGTGCCTGAGCCTCCGCCTGTTTCTGAGCGGTTTCCTTGGCGGTGTTTTCGGAATCCTGGCAGTTCTGTTTTTGGGCATCGAGATCCGGTGCGTTTTCGTCGATTTGCTGTACGCAGTCGAAATACTGGTTCTGGAGGCTATCGAAGACGCTGGTCAGTTCGAGCGGATCGGGAATTTCGTCGGCAGGTTTCGCGGTCGCCTTGATTTCATTGGCCTGAGATTTGAGCGCAGAAATGTAGTTTTCGCGGCATTCCTGGATAGTTTTTTGATCGAGTGGGGCTTTGCGAATCTCGGAAAACAGAGATTTGGCTGTTTCACGTGATTCGGGTGTTTTTTGCGCCAAAGCCTGGTTGAAGTCCGCGATTTTCTGAGTCCATTGCTTGTCGGGGGCATCGGTTTGTTCGCCGGAACCGGACTGCAGGATGACATAGCCAACGCCGGCGAGTACGATGAGGGCGAGTGCAACAGCAGCAATCTTGATGAATCTGGACTTGCCTGATTTGGGCTTGAGCGCCAGTGATTCGTCACCAAACCAGTCCATATTCTCGTTGTCGGCGTTGGGATTCTCGTCGCCATCGGCATCGAAGAAACCGGCAACGATATCGTTGTCGCCGGAGGCTTCGGCTGCATCGTGTTTGTCGTCCTGGGGTTCGGCGGCAACCGGTTCCAGTGTCGGCTGGGTGACCATGTTTCCCAGCACCATATCAGGTGCTTCGGCAGATTCTGAGGCTGCGGGCTGAGACGGCTTGTTCAGTTCGGGATTGGATGGATGCTCGATGCCAAGCATGTGCGGCAGCACGTCTTCTTCAATGACTTCGCCGTCTTCGACGTGGAATCCGTTGGTGGCCGTCAGCATGGGCAGCCTGGAATAGGCGGGTTTTTTGGAGGAATCGCACATCGGCAGGATGGCGGTGTCGGCGATGACGACTTCATTTTTGGGCTCGACATCGCTGATATCGCGGCGTCTGCGTCGTTTCAGACGGCGCATATCCTTGTTGTTTGGAAGCGACACGATATCACCGCGGCTGATTTCCTTGGGAGCTTCGCCGGGCTTCTCTTCAGCTGCATCCGATTCAGGTTTGGCGGCTTCCGGACTGGTTTCAGGTTTGGCGGCTTCCGGACTGCTTTCAGGTTTGGCTGATTCGGGCAAGGATTCTGCGTTTGCTGCTTCGGTTTCTGCAGATTTGGACGCGGCGGTTTCCGCTTCGGTTTCTGCAGATTTGGACGCGGCGGTTTCCGCTTTTTCGGGTGCAGGTTTGTCGGTGGCCGGAGCGGATGATGCTTCTGGCTGTGTGGATTTCTCGGACAGCGTCTGGTTGAGCAGTCCCGAGAAGATGTCTTCGGCCGATTTCTGTTTGTTTTCTTGCGGTGCTGTAAACAGTGGCTGCGGGATTTCCTGTGTCGGTTGTGATTCAAATGGATCGAGTTCTGTAGTGAGGGCTCGCTCCAGATCGTCGAAAATATCGTCTTTTCCGAGCGAATCACCGATCAGGGACGACAGATCGTTGCGTTTGGTATTGTCGACAACGGTGTCGGCAAATGCGGGCACCTGATCGACGACGGTATCCGCAAACTGCAAATCGTCAGATTTAAGAATGCGCTGTGTGGTATCGGTGCTGCGGGAGAGATCCGGGGCCTGATCGAAGCGGTGCGTATCGAAAGGCGTATGCGTATCGAGGTGCGTATCGTTGATGGTGTGGCTGCGGCCTGTCACGGAGCGGTTCTGGGACGAAACGGGTTTTTCGGCACCCGAGAGCAGCTTTTGGGCGAGCGCCTGCGGCAACGATTCGGCGTGTTGGTCGATTTCTTCGTGAACGCTGCGCAATGCGGTCATGAAAGGTTTGGGATTCTGGAAGCGGACGTTCGAGTCGCTGTTCATCGCCGCCATAATCAGGTCGATGAAGTCCTGACTGACCGGGATATGCAGGCCCGAACGGATATCTTTGGTGACGCCGTCGAAATGCATGCGGTATCTGTAATCTGCCGCTCCGACGCCCGATTGTCTGGTGAGCAGGCAGTAAGCTGCCGCGCCGCAGCTATAGACATCGCTGTAAGCCTGTGGTTCGTTGCCCTGAGCGACTTCGGGGGCCATCAGATCGATGATATCGGACAGGACATCGGCGTGATCCTCGCACAGTTCGGCGAAATGCTCATCGCGCAGGATATCCCACAGACCGGTGTCGTAGAGTCTGACGTGACCGGCGTTGTCGACGATCGTGGTTTTCAGCGACATACCGCCGTGGATCATGCGCTGCGCATGGATATCGCGAACAGAACGCAGCAGCTGGTTGATCAGAATGGCGCAGTCAGATTCCGACAGGTTTTGGTTCAGGTCGATGATATCCTGGAACGAACGGCCGGGAATATAAGGATGTGCGCAGAAAAAGTCGCCGCTGCCGATCATGCCGAAGTCGACGACGGGAATTCCGCCGCCCGATAAATGCGTCGATTGCTCCAGAATTTGCTGCAGGCGGCCAAATCGTTTCCCGTCCAGCAAGACGCCTTCGTTAAAAATTCTCAATCTGTAGGTGTTCTGATCCCTCGATGCACAAAAGATTTCGCCGAGTCCGTCGCGGCCAATCTGGTTGCGCAGGTAGTAATTGGCGACGGTGTTTCCCGTATTGAATGCCGTTCCGGGCACGCGTTTGAGCTCAACACCGTGAAATGGGCAGAACTTCACGCCATCTTCATATAATGACAAACAAATCTGACAGGCTTTCACGTGGATATCCTCACAAATCAATCAATTATCATCCGTGGTTTCCCAAAAAGGAAATACAGATAAATATAACTTTATCACATTCTGAATTGGACAAGCAATTTTATTGAACAAAAACAGGGGGGAAGTTTCCCCCCGTCGCGGCTATCTCGCCCATGGGCTTCGATACGCCGCGCCCCCCTCGTGCGGGGCGCTGCCCCGCAACGCCCCGAACCATCGCTTTCCCTTGTCTCGTCTGATATTGCTCAATCCTGTCCACATAAAATTCATCCGATCGAAAAAAGTTCTTGCACAAATTTAAAAACACGCGTAAAAGGCGCGCCGTCCTGTGGATGGAATCATTCCGGGACGGGATGACAATCTGTTCGTATCTTGAAGGGGTGGCCGAGTGGCTGAAGGCGCTCGCCTGCTAAGCGAGTATACGGTTTATCCCGTATCGAGGGTTCGAATCCCTCCCCCTTCGTTTTATGCACCGATAGCTCAACTGGATAGAGCAACGGCCTACGAAGCCGTAGGTTGATGG
>CAMKRB010000286.1 GCA_946415045.1 uncultured Myxococcales bacterium | reverse complement strand
CGGGGGCTTTGCATTTGGGCGGTTTTGAGTCTGTTCCCCGGCTGCATTTGCGCACGCCCATGGGCAATCCGCGTTTCCAGGCAAAATAGGAACGCAGTGCATAGGGTAAATCTGCGCAGTCCGGTTTCAGCTTGAGTTTGCTTTCTTCATTCATCCCCATCGAATTGTATAATATATTATGTTCTTTATCTCTTAATATATCGCCCAGATTGTTCCACGAGCGGCTGATATCTTCATAATCAAACAGCCGCTCGATAAATGCGGCATACAGTGTTTCATCCTGTGGGGTCCAGCCTTTGGATTTATCTTTTTTGTGACTGCCCGATATATCGGTGATCACTGCAATATGCGAAATACGCTCAAGATAGTTGCCTCTGGGCGAACCTTCCGAAAGCGACAGATCGCTCACGACCACGCGATCGGTGTGTACCATCGTCATCTTTTGATCCTGTGACGGGGCTGAAGGATCCTCGCCGGGACATGCTTCGAGATATTCCGACAGTGCATGCAAAACCATTGGACGCCCGTCATCCGAACGGCCAAGATATGCCATGATATGGCCTTTAAAATATAATAATACAATTCCGGTTTGCGCTGCATCTTCTATCGTTTTTATCTTGTCTTCGGGGGCCATGCCGTCGACGTTCAGATAATAGCTCGTTTTGGTGATTTGATGCGCGCTGTTTCGCGCCAGATGCAAACCAAAAGAACGCGCCGCATCCTGCAGCAGGCTGGAACAATCGCGGTTTCCGCCATAGCCTCCCCAGCCGTAGGGATCATCCAGAAATTTAAACAGTGTGTTCACCCAGTTGTTCCATGTGAGCGTTCGATGGGTATCAGTGATATCGCTTTTATCGAGGTTGCTGACGGAGACTTCCTCAAATCCATCAGCTTTGGCGATGAGAATGGATTTGCTGTTACCAGCCAGAGCTGCGCCTTTTGGAATGGTTTGACCGGCTATTTGTAATTCTTTCCAGGTAAACCAATGGCCGTCTTCCAGCTTTTCCGAATAGTTCTGTGCATCTGACAGCGGTCTGATGCAGTGTTTGGAATTGGATTGAATTTCGGGACTGAGTCTGGCGTTCATCGGCAGCCATCCCCACATATCGCCTGTTCTCACAAACCGCATGCCGTCGGGATGTGTATAGATGATTTCTACGCGAGACTGCGAACGCCCAAGCGAACACTGATTCCGGCTGAATCTGATTTCGCCATCCTGTGTTTTGATATAGGGACGGTCGTGTGGTCCGCACAATATGGCGGTATCTTCGATAAAAATGTATTGTTTGGCGGCGGGAAATGCGGATTCATCCGGCCAGTCTTTCAGAAATTCCTGAAATCGGTTGTCGAAATCCGAAAGATCCGGGAGCGTCCCGTCCTCAAACATGATTTCCTTATCTTCGAACTTTTGTCGATACGAATCCAGGCGCTCACGCATGTTGGTACGGATTTCACCGACTGTGAGACGGGCATCCAAATCTGACCATTTGTCGTAAAACCGTTCGTTAAACTTCTGGATATCACCGGAATTCAAGATGACCTGATTGCCGCTTTTGGTCGTCCAAGTCTGGGGATCCAAGTCCGATTCCTTCACTCCGGGGAGCAATTGGGCTGCCTGTTTATCCGATGGACAGCGGCTGTTTGTTGCTTCATTTGCAGCCCTGGCGTCTGGATCGGGGGCTTCGGAAACGTTTCCGGAATCGTCTTTGTTCGCGTCGATAGCGGAACTGTCAGATGCGGTGATTGCTTCATCTGCACTCAAAGCAGATGCTTCGGATGGCGTCTGTTGTACCGAGCAGCTGCTTAATACCGTGAGCAGGATGATGGTGCAAAATGAACAGGAACCGGATTTCATGATTAAATCTCATCAAATAAGTGGTGCAAACAATGTAGAGACGACAGGGAGCTGCACTGCATGCAGATCTTTCCAGTGCGATACTATCATAAACCGGCTATTTCCCGGAATTCTTGAGTTATGCAGTGAAAAAGTGAGTGTGGTGCTGCCGGTTTTTGACGAAATGCGGTGAAGAGAATGGGATGAATGATTCCTTTACTGATGATATAAATATCAACGGATTTGTTACTGGCCTTTAAAGAGGGAATGACGATAACGAATAACCGGTGGGTAACTTCTATTCAAAGCGAAATCGCAGTAAAGACAGTATATATTCAGGCTCAGTTTAACGATCGTGAATATGAAAAAGTAAGGTTGTCAGCATTGCTGCCACGAGCGATGAGCAATGAGTCACGAGTGCTCAGATGAAATGATTAGGGTTCCACAGAGGATGGTGTTTGTGGTATTATCCTGGATGGGAGGAAGGCATTCTATGAACACACAGGAATTTGTAAAAAAATACGGCATCAGCCGCAAAAACACCGACTCAGTCAAATGGGACGGCATGGCAAAATCTTTCGACGGCAGGAACGATCTCATCCCAATGTGGGTGGCTGACGCCGACTTTAGATGTCCCGATGCCGTTGTTCAGGCAGTCGAACAGTTTGCTGCGCTTGGGGTATATGGCTATACGCTTGCACCCCAAACCTATAAACAGGCTTTTATCGAATGGGAGAAGACCCGGCATCATTTCGAATGCAAGGAGGAATGGATCCGATTCGTCCCCGGCGTCGTCTCGGGACTTTACATCGTCATCAAGGCGCTGACCAATCCCGGTGATGCCGTCATCATTCAGACCCCGGTGTATTATCCGTTTTCGGATTCGGTCAAGAATACCCATCGAAAACTCATCACCAGTGAACTCGTGGACAATCACGGCCGATACGAAATGAATCTCGGGGATTTCGAGCAAAAAATCATAGAAAATGATGTCAAACTCTATATTCTGTGTTCTCCGCATAATCCCGTGGCCAGAGTATGGACCGAGCAGGAGCTCATCAAAGTATTTGATATCTGCCAAAAACATGGTGTCATCATCGTTGCCGATGAAATCCATCAGGACCTGATCTTTGGTGACAACCAACAGACGACGGCGCCAATTGTCGCCAGCGGGAAATATATCGATCAAATCGTCATGCTCACGGCTGCTTCCAAAACCTTCAATATCGCCGGGCTGCAGAATTCTTTTCTCGTTACGGCTTCTATTGAACTCGGTGAAAAACTCGACGCAGAACTCAAATATGATGCACTCGTTTGGGGGAATCCTTTTGGATATCGCGCAGCCGAAGCCGCCTATCGGCACGGCCATGAATGGCTGGATGCCTTTTTAAAGGTCATTGCGGAGAACTATCAATCTTTGAAAAAGATTTTATCGCAAAATGACCTCATTCATGTCTATCCGCTCGAAGGTACCTATCTTTGCTGGGTCGATCTGAGAGATTGTGTACCTATGGATGATATTCACAACGTCGTTCAGGATATTGCCGGCATCGCCGTCGATTACGGGGAATGGTTCGGCGACTGCGGCAAGGGATTTATCCGCATCAATCTGGCTACTGTTCCCGAACGCGTGCAGGATGTGGGAAATAGACTGCTGAATGCAGTAAAGCAACGTTGAACCATCGTGGATCTCGCTTCCAACCGAAGCTTCATGATGTTATGGCTTATAGCCTGTGGTCTGGAATATGAAGTACTCTGGTTCCCAGCCATAAGCCATAAGCCATATTTATTCATGTTCTTACAGCAGAACCATACATTGGTATGGCTGCTCAATTATGCTTCTTGTGCTTCGTTTTTCGGTTCTGCTGGTTTTATATTAAACCACGACAATACTTTTTTTATAGATTTGTCGTGCAGTTTTCTGAACAGAACGAGGGCCAGAATGGATCCGATCATGCACATAAACATATCGGTTTGTGTATCCCAGATATAGCCCTGAGTGCCCAGAAATGCCTCGGTATCTTCGGGATTCGACAGCGAAGCCAGCCATTCGATGATTTCATAAATGGCCGAAATCATCATTGCAATGCTGAAGCAATTGAAATTTAGCCACTTGCCGTCTTTTAGCGGCGAAGTTCTCAGCATGATTTCGCGGGCATAGAGTGCAGGACCAAATCCCTGCATAAAATGCCCAATCTTATCGTAATTGTTTCTCGACCACCCAAACCATTCCGACATCCACTCGCCCAATGGCGCATTGGCATACGAATAATGGCCGCCATACACGAGAATCATCATGTGTACAAATATCAATCCGTACAGGAAATTGGAGAGCGGGAATTTTTTATAGGTAAAAATGAGTATCGGAAGTGCAATCATCGCTGGTGCACATTCCAAAAGCCAGGTCAGACGCGTATCGCGAATCCCAAATGCCAGAATCGTAAACAGGATAAGGAACAGGATAAGCGTAATTCCCGGAAATAGCTGGTGCGGGTGTTTTTTAATGAATTCCATAAAACCTCAAGCTCCTGTAAAAATACCTTATTGAGTTCTCTACAAGCACTTCCCCCGGATACAAGTGGCTGTCAGATGATTCCCGGTTGTGAAAAAATGATTATTTCTTCACAACGACCGTCAGCATCACGAGATCTTCCGTGCCGGTATTGATGATGGTGTGTTCGGAACCTTGCGGGCAGATATGCATGACCCCCGGTTCCAATAATTCTTCATTGCCATTGCAAATGGCTTTGCCCGTTCCGGCGATGATGTAATTGATATCGTCACTGGATGACTGTGTGTGCATGCCAATGCTTCCACCTGGATGAATCGTCGTCGGAATGATGCGGTAATGCTCGTCGTTGAACATGCGCACGGTCATCGTTCCTGTGCCTTCGTTCATACCGGGAATCGTGATTGGATCTATTGTATTAAAATCAATGCGCATATTCTTTTGCCTTGCGAGAATGTGGTTAATGATCAATCTAACAGATGCACCTGAATATGTGGTTTTGGATTGTCATGGGTTAGGTCTCCTGTGTTGATAAAAATAACACACAATTTTATTTAATTTTATTACCCCAATTGGCAATATTGTTTTCAATGTATTTACGTACACGATCAAATCCGATTTGATTTTTAATCATGCTGTCATGATATCTGGGCTGCCATGCAAATGGGATATGATGCGTATTGGCATATTGTTTTATTGCCCCCTTAAATCGTCCGATGATTAACCCCAATGAACCGCGTTTTGGGGCAATGGATACCATAAATGATGATTTTGAATTATCGGATATATCGGTATTATTAATATCAATGGTAGAGACGTGCCGCGACACGTCTCTACCGGTATCGTTTATACCGATATCGT
Organism: uncultured Myxococcales bacterium; assembly: GCA_946415045.1. Lineage (GTDB taxonomy): Bacteria > Myxococcota_A > Bradymonadia > UBA4248 > UBA4248 > UBA4248. The sequence continues at coordinate 44 of CAMKRB010000286.1, read as the reverse complement.
TTATACCGGGATCGTTTAATGCCGGTTCGTTACCGTTTTCGTCG
>CAMKRB010000285.1 GCA_946415045.1 uncultured Myxococcales bacterium | reverse complement strand
AATAGCGCCGAAAGCCGTGCGTATCGCAGATAGCACGGCAACATAAAATATAAATATATTATTAAAAAAATATTACTTTGAATATTTATTCTTTTGCCAGTTTTGTATCATATCAAAAAATGATTTAGCAGCTGGACTCAATTGCGAAAAGTCATGCGTTATTACGCCGTACTTAGTATCTACTTGCGGATGAATCGGGCATGTCCGTAAATTCTGAGAATATGTATCCAATGCTGCCTTCGAAAGTATCCCCGTACCACATCCATTCTTTACCATTGCCAGTACGGTATCGCATTGCATGTAAACACGAGCGTTCTGAATGAATTTGCCACGCTTTTTGAGATTATCAGCAATGACTTCATGCGCCGCTTTGCCAAATAACAAAGGAGGTTCGTATGAATTCAGGTCGATATAACCGCATTTAGGTATTGATATATCAGGAGGCAATACAGCGACCATAGAATCGCAAAACAATTCCATATATTCGCAGGGATCAAACGGTGAAATGGCAAAACCGATTTCTGCTTTATATGTCTCTATTGCTTGTTTTACTTCCCAGTTTGTGCCTTCATATATTTCTATCTGAATATTTGGATATTTCTTATGAAATTTTGGAATAAGCTCGGCGAGTATCATCGTAGAAGTTATTGGCATGGAGGCAATTCTCAGCGTGCCTTCGAGCATCTGATTGGCTCGGTTTGCCGTCTGCCTGATGTTATCTTCCAATTGTTTCATTTGGCGAGCAATCACGAGAATTTGACGACCTGCGTCCGTTAGGATGAGTCCATAGCGTTTGCTGCGCCTAAACAACTGCACGCCAAGTTCATCTTCCAGTGCAGAGATGGCTTTGCTCACTGCGGGTTGTGATATATGCAGATCACTTGCGGCTTTCGTAAAGCTTTCATGCTCTGCAACGCTTAAAAATGCGTTCAAATTGCTGCTGATAACCATAGGTTATGACCTCCAAGATTAAAAGTTATTTGCATTATAATCTCAATTCTGTATTTTGTCAATCAGACCTGACGCAACTGTGGTCGGGGCAGGTACAGCGACGCAGATGGAGATTTGTCATGAAGAAAGGTGTTCAGTGGTTATGGATCCTGACTTTTGTGCTTATTGCTTGCACTTCAGGAAACCCAAGCAGTATGGCAAATCCGTCCATCAAGTCCGAAGAATCATCTCAGACTGGAGTCACTATGACAATCGACAATCCTTTATACGAACTCGCTCTGAAGCGTCGTTCTGTTCGCAGTTACGGTCCAGCGCACATCGACGATGATATCATCCATGAAATCATGAAGGTGGCTCTGACTGCACCATCATCATTTGGGCATCGCCCCGTGGAATTCGTCGTTGTGCGGGACAAGGCGATGATCCAAAAAATTGGCGCAAGCAAACGCATGGGGGGCTCGCAGATTGACGGCGCAGATGCAGTTGTCGTCGTGATGGTCAAAACAGCCAATGAACGTGCTGCAGAATTCTGGATCGAAGACGGGGCCATTGCTTCTGCTTATCTGTTGCTGGCTGCAGAACAGTACAATCTTGGAGCATGCTGGGTACACATTCGAAACCGGATGGGGCAAAAGGAGACTTCTGACGTTGAAATCAGGCGGCTTTTGCAGATTCCAGATGGATATACCGTTCTAAATCTCGTCGCGATGGGTGAAAAAGCTGAGAACAAAAGACCCTATACAGAATCCGATCTTCCAATGGATCACATTCATTATAATCGTTTTTAATCCCAAAGGAGTATTCAATGAAAACTGCAGTTATTATTGGTGCCGGAAAAGGCATGGGTAACAGTATCGCACGTATATTTGCTCAGCATGACTTTCGCATCGTACTCATTTCCAGAACAAAAGCATCTCTGGATAAATATGTTTCAGAGTTAGCTGCCGATGGTCATGAAATCTATGGTGAAGCTGCAGATGCATCCGACATGGATGGATTAACCACTGCATTAAATCACATATTGGAGCGTTTTGGTCCTATCGATTTGTTGATATATAATGCTGCATACATGGCAGGCGGCAAACTCTCAGAAATATCTCCGAACGAAGTTCTCGATCATTACAAAACCGATGTACTTGGTGCACATACCGCCGTATCCGTTGTATTGCCAGGAATGAAAGTACGTGGTGAGGGTGCAATTTTGTTTACTGGCGGTCTGTTTGGGGTCTTTCCGAATGCCAATCCTGATTTTGCATGCATGTCGATGGATAAATCCGCACTCCGCGTTATGGCTCAAATGCTCAATGTGGAACTGAAAAACACGGGCATATTCTGCGGTATTGTCAATATTATGGGGATTGTTGGCGGGACTCCTGAGTTTGCGCCGGATAATATCGCCAGGGCATACTGGAAATTATATTGTGAAAGGGACGCGTTCGAAGTTAACTATCGTTAATTGTCAAAATGGCGGCAAGCATCGCCCGGCGTATCGCAGAGCGATAGACGGGCGCAAAGGCGCGTATTTGCTGACAGAAACGTTCGGTCGAACGTTTCTGTCAGCAAATAGCGCCGAAAGCCGTGCATATCGCAGATAGCACGGCAATAAAACAGAAAAATATATTATTTACCACAGCATCCAGATGAACCACAACAGCAAGATTTCTTCTTGTGTGGCTGAGCAATCGAGATTTTAGTCTTTTTGCCTGAACCCGATGTAGCATCAATGGCTTTCTCTGCACGTACCGTATCGGAAGTGTATTGGATATCGCCGACGAGATCCTCAATTTCTTTGTTATGAATTGGTGCTTCGTGTGAAGATACAACGGTATAATCTTTCCAACCAATATCTTTGATTAATTTGTCAAATTCATCGTGTGACATTGCACCACCAAGACATTCTCCCAAAAGAAGCGGATGCGTATTAATCTCTGAAGGCACATGTCTGTCCGAAAATATATCGCTAAAGTATAAAACCCCATTATCTTTCAATACGCGCCAAATTTCCGAAAAAACACTGTGTTTATCCGGAGATAAATTGATGACACAATTGGAGATGACGACATCAATTGTTTTATCTTCGATGCCTGCAGATTTGAGGTCTTCGATATATCCTTTTCGGAACTCGACATTGCTGTATCCCCATTTCTGTGACATTTCGGTTTTATATTTTTCTGCGATGGCAAGCTGATCATCGTTCATATCAATGCCGATGACGCGACCATTTTTGCCGACGAGTTTGGATAATACATAGACATCCCTGCCGGTACCACAACCAAGATCAAGTACTGCGCATCCCTCAATCTGATCCGGAATCGGCGAACCACATCCATAATATCTTGCAACAATCTCATCAGGGAGTTCTGCTGCAATGGATTTGATATGGTCCGGTATGCAATGTGACGCACAACTACAAACAGATGAAGCCAGTTCACCGCCTTTTTTGTTTGTAATTTCAGAATAGTATTCCTTGACCATTTCATGGACTTTTTCTTCACGGTTACTCATTTCTTTTCTCCAATTTATGATGGTTGACTTTGATGTATATCATCATGCACTATACATAATGATATATACAAACAGATATTTGCTTTTCTAACACCCATATTTGCATTCACATGGGTGCTTTGTGTGAGGAGCCGGAGCATTATAATTGATGTAGAAGTCGATCATCTTTATAAATGATGCGGCACCCTCTTTGGAAATGGAATAGTACATCCACTTGCCTTCTTTTCTGGCACTGACCAAACCACTGTCGCATAAAATCCGCATGTGATGGGACAGCGTGGGTTGTGACACGTTCAATTCTTCGAGCAGAACACATGCGCAGCGCTCCCCGTTTTGAAGAATACGCATGATGGCCAATCGATTTTCATCAGCCAGAGCTTTGATCTTTCGTGCGTCTTCTGTGTACCCCATGCTATTTTCTCCTTACTGAATAAAGGCTGGAACCATGTGGTTTTCAGCCTGACTGAATAAAGGCTGGAACCATGTGGTTTTCAGCCTGACTGAACAACCATCATATTCACATATTTCAATGTGTCAATATTTTCTGATCACTTTTATTATGGATACTCTGCGAGTGCGGAGGAACAAAAGTTGCGCCCGGCGTATCGCGAAGCGATAGACGGGCGCATAGGCGCGTATCGGCAAGCAGAGACGTTCGGCCGAACGTCTCTTTGCCGATAGCGCCGCCAGCGAGCTGTAGGGGCGTGTCGTGACACGCCCCAAAGCGAGCAAATCATTCGCAAAAAAAGTTGTAATAAAAATGTTGACATGTCTGTCGACGGCGTGTAAACGTGTGTCCGTGAGTTGTAATCATGGTGGTTACAGCTTGTTAAGTCTACATTTAGGAGAATTGCTATGTCGAAGAAAGTTGCCGTTATTGCTGTCAATCCCGTGAATGGTTTTGGTCTTTTCCATTATTTGGAATCATTTTATGAAAACAAAATTGCATACCGCGTCTATGCCATCGATGAGATGGTCGATATCAGAACGAACAGTGGTATCGCGCTCAAGGCGGATGATGTCATTGCCAATTTAAAGGGGAAATCGGCGGATTACGATGCGCTCGTGTTTTCGTGCGGCGATGCGATTCCTGTGTTTGCGCAGCATGCCGGAGAAGCACGTTATCAGGATATGTTTGCAGTCATCAATGAATTTGCGGCCGCTGGTAAAATTCTCGCTGGACATTGCGGCGGCGGGTTGATTTTTGATATTGCCGGTGTAACGTCTGGAAGAAAGATTGCCACGCATCCTTACGTTCAGGCGAATGTCAAGAATGGCATTGCAACGGGCAAAACCAGCGAGGTTGATGGCAAATTCTTTACTGCCCAGGATGAAAAAAATATCGGTGAAATCATTCCTGCATTGATAGAAGCCCTGAAATAATGATAATCATGTACTGGCCAAATTGGCCGGTACATGCGCTATATTTTGGGAAGGTCTGAACAATTGACCTCTCCCCCAGCCCCCTCTCCATAAATGGTGAGGGGGAGCGGGGTTCAGAAATTCAAAATTGAATTGTTCAGAGATTCCTTAGGGGAATTGTAATATCGTAGATACCATGCAGATTACGAGTAAATTCACGGTTGCGGTGCACATTTTGACGTGCATTGAGGTCTTTAGCGGGCAAATGCGTGTGACAAGCGAAGTCTTATCTGGGAGCACTGGGGTGAATGCGGTGATTATCCGCAATGTGCTGGGGCTGCTGCGCGAGGCTGGTATTGTCGAAACGCGCCAGGGGAGCGGTGGTGCGCGTCTTACGCGCCCGCTGGATGAGATTACGCTCTATGATATTTATCTTGCAGTAGAATGTATTG
>CAMKRB010000284.1 GCA_946415045.1 uncultured Myxococcales bacterium | reverse complement strand
GATAGCCGAACCCGCGATCCGTATGCGCGCAGCGCATAGGATCGCCCAATGTAACAGAGACGTTCCAGTGGAACGTCTCCTGCGCCGTATTGCCGCAGGCAACAGGCGCAGAGACGCGGCGTATCGCAGATAGCCGCGCGTCAAAAATACATAATAAACCTTTGAATTGATAGATGACATGGGGGAACGAAAATGCTATCTGATAAAATAGGTATGTTTTTGTAGGAGATTGTATGAAAAAAACAAACCTGTTTACGGAATTGATAGCTGTCATTGTGTTTGCCGGCTGCACGCTGGAGGAACCGCGTGCCGTCGGAGAAAGGTGTGATGATGTCTCGTTTGTCTGGCCAGATGAGACAGGCGGCAAGCTGAAGACGGGGGACAGCGAAACCTACGATTTTTACCTGAACAACAGAGCCTGTCCGCCAGACAAGCCCTATTGCCTGATGAAAAAAGGCTTTGTGCATCGTGGTACGGTCGATGAGAATGGCGAATACCAGGGCGATGTCGTTTATCCCGACGAATGGTATTGCAGCGACCGAAAAGAGAGCTGTCCAAAGGGATCGCATCTGGCTGCGGATGGTGCGCAGAGCTATTGCGAACAGGATTCTGCATTGCATTGCGGTTCTGCCGAAAACAACTGCATGGATTCGGCAAAAGGCGTGGATGCGGCGCAATGCGTGGACGGTCAGTGCCAGATACAGCGGTGCATGCAGGGATTTGCGCTTATCAACGGCGAATGCAAGTCGGGAGCGCAGTGCTGCGGCGATTATTGCCAGGATTGTACACAAGATGAAGATAAGCCCCTTGTGTGCAGTGCAGATGAATATATGAGTTTTGGTTGTGATAGTTTTTGTATGGCGAACATGATCGATTGTTACGGTGTGTGCGTGAATCCGGATAGCAATCTGGCGTTTTGCGGTTCTACCGCGCTGAATGGCGTTTGCACGATGAATTATTGCCCCGATATGGAAGGATGGCGAGATGGAAGCTGTACGCATGGCAAATGCCAGGTAAGCGAATGTATTCTGGGCTATCATATTGCCGAAGATGCAGATGGTTCCCATCTTTGCGAGGCTGATTCTGCTGAGGTTTGCGGTACCGGTCTTACCGATTGCAACCTTTTGCCGCATGTTCGGGATGTCGTATGTGAACGGGGAATGTGTATCGTCAAATCGTGTGAAGATGGCTTCACACGGTATGACAACGAATGCATTGAATATGTGGCAGATTCATGTGAGGGAGTCCTGTGCGGGCCGCATGCGCTGTGTGATGAAACAACGCATTTGTGCAAATGTGAGCCGGGATATGCCGATTGCGACGGCGAATGTTATGATTTGCAGACCAGTGCCAACCACTGCGGCAGCTGCGATAAGCTTTGCACGACCGACAAGATCAGCCATTCTGCAGCGCTTGCCTGTGTCGAGGGCGACTGCGTGGTTTCGGCTTGTGAAGAAGGTTATCATGTTGAACTTGGCAGGTGTACGAGCAATACATGCGTCAATGGCACAACGGATTGTGTCCATTCCAATGGCACCGGGATGGTGAGGACGTGTGAGAATGGCGAATGGGGGGATTTGGTTGCATGTGGTGATGTATCGTGCAACAACAATATCGAGAATTGCGGCGTATGCAAGAATGGTGCGGAGCTCTGTGAAGACAATGTGATCAAGACATGCGAGAATGGCAGCTGGCAGAATCCGGTGGAGTGCAATGCGGGTATTTTGCCCCATGGCTCTGAGTTCGCTTGTGATACGAATAAGAGTAAGTGTGTGGTTAAAGCCTGTGAAAGTGGGTATCACCTGAACGAGGATGAGAATGTCTGCGAAAAGAATGATGTGAACAACTGTGGCGCACATGGTGTGAAATGCGATGCAAGTGTATGGGCAAATGGTACAGCGTTTAACTGCGATAACGGCACATGCAAGGTAACTGCGTGTGCCGGCGGTTATCAGCCGAATAGCAATAACAAAGGCTGCAGCGTGTGTGATGCGAATCTAAAGGTTCTGGTCGCCAGAGAAAGCGAAATACTGGGCAGTAGTACAAAGCTTACCCCAACGTCTACAATTCATGTGCATTATAAACAAAAAGTATCCGGACAAACGGATCCTTATGGGCGTCAAAGGTATAAAGTGCTATTTTCCTATAAAAGAAGTGAAAATGACAATAATCTACTGCCGAATGATATATCAAGACAATGGGCGTATGCGGATTATATCAATGTCCTGACGACAGTGAAACAATCTGTGAAAGTGAACTGGCCGAGTTATCTGGATCTTTCCGGTTATGCTCCTATTCCGGTCGGATGTGTAGATCCTGTTTTTGGCAAAGCCAAACTGTATAACACTTCTGAATGTAAGGACAGCACACTGGAAAAGTGCGTGTACAATATCTGTTGCAGTGGAGGGTGTTGGGGGTGGTTCGACAATACACTACGCGGTGCATTTGGCGCTTTTGAGAGTGATCTTTCCATGATTCCGGAGTGTTAGGTATGAGAACAAACCGATTCGTAATAGCGATATTGACTGCGTTTGCGGTATCCGGCTGCACGCTTGAAGAACCGCGGGCGATTGGTGAAAAGTGCGACGATGTCGTGTTTCTCTGGCCGGATGAAGCGGGTGCAGTGATCAAACCCGGCGACAGCGACACCTACGATTATTACCTGAACAACAGAATCTGTCCGCCTGACAAGCCTTATTGCCTGATGAAGAAAGGTTTTGTGCATCGTGGTACGGTCGATGAAAATGGCGAATACCTTGGCGATGTCGTTTATCCCGACGAATGGTATTGCAGCGATCGCAAAGAGAGCTGCCCAAAAAATTCGCATCTGGTGATGGATGATATGCAGCGTTATTGCGAACAGGATTCGGCGCTGCATTGCGGTTCTGTCGAAAACAACTGCATGGACTCGGCAAAAGGCGTGGATGCCGCGCAATGCGTGGATGGCCAGTGCCAGGTGCAGAAGTGCATGCAGGGATTTACACTGATCAATGGTGAATGCTTGTCAGGAGCTCAGTGCTGCGGCGATTATTGCAAAAACTGTACGATGGTTTCGCAGGCGCATTTGGTGTGTGCAACTGAAGACAGCATGAATTTTGACTGTGGTGAAGCATGTCCGCTGGGCAACATGATCGAATGCTATGGCGTTTGTATCAATCCAGACACCAATCTGGCCTATTGCGGAACGAAATCATCGGAAGACGGCAATTGTGAAATGCATTACTGCCCCGATATGGACGGATGGCGCAACGGCAGCTGTACTGCCGGCATTTGTTTGGTGAGCGAGTGTATTCTGGGATATCACATGATTGAAGAGCTGGATGGCACCCGCAGTTGTGAACCAGACACGACCGAAGTTTGCGGTACTAAGCTGGCCGATTGCAATCTGGTTGCACATGCCAGTGAAGTGTCGTGCGAACGCGGCCTTTGCATCGTCAAATCGTGTGAAGATGGCTACACGCTGTATGATAACCAATGCATAGATTATGCAGGCAAAACGTGTGAGGGTGTCGTTTGCGGCCCACATGCCGAATGTGATGAAACAACGCAATTGTGCAAGTGTGAATCGGGTTATACAGATTGCAACGGCGAATGCTACGATCTGCAAAACAGTGCCTATCATTGCGGGAGCTGTACGGGCATATGTACATCCGACAAATACAGTCATTCCACAGAGCTTGCGTGTATCGAAGGTGTTTGCGAGGTTTCGGCATGTGAGGACGGTTATCATGTCGAATTAGGCAGGTGTACGAGTAATACCTGTACCGACGGCGAAACCGATTGTATCCATTCCGACAAAATTGGTATGGTGAAAACATGCGAAGACGGGGTATGGGGTGAATTCGTCTCATGTGAGAATGTGTCGTGCAACAACGAAATCGAGAAATGCGGAGTATGTATCAATGGAACAAAGCGCTGTGAAGATCGTATGCTGCTGACATGTATCAATGGCCGCTGGCAGAATGCGGTTGAATGCGATGCATCGCTGGTATGCAGTGAAAACAGCTGTGTATCGTGTGGTGCCGAGGCCCATGTATTTGGCAATAGCTGCGAAAAGCACGATGTGAACAATTGCGGGACGCACGATACCAAATGCGATGCGAGTGTGCGTCCCAATGGGACGGACTTTAACTGCGATACGGGCACGTGCAAGGCAACGAAATGCGCCAGTGGTTATCACGTTTATGGCGACGGGTGTGAAAAGGATGATGTGAACAATTGCAATACACATGGCAAAAAGTGTGATGCGAGCGTCATAGCCAATGGCACTGGTTTTAACTGTGATGATGGTACTTGCAAGGCAACAGCATGCATCAGCCGTTATCATGTATACAACAATACCTGCGAATTAAATGATACAGACAACTGCAATGCGCATGGTACCAAATGTAATGCGAGCAATCATCCAGGTGGTACAGCATTTAACTGCGATTATGGGACTTGCAAGGCAACCGCGTGCGGCAGTGGCTATCATAAGTATAACGATACCTGCGAAAAGAATACTACGGACAATTGCGGAACGCATGGCTCCAAATGTAATGCGAGTGTCATAGCCAATGGTGCGTCATTTAACTGCGATAATGGAACATGTAAGGTGACGGGATGTTCTAATGGATATACTCTCGAAAATAGCTGCAATTTGTGCTATAAAGGTTATGATGTGTATGTAGCCGTAAATACAAAGGCTGACAATGGTGTGACGATTCCGATGGATTCTAAGATCACTGTGTATTATAAGCGTAAGGATGGAAGTAAGACAGATGCTTATGGTCGTCAAAAGTATAAAGTATTATTCTCATACAGTCCGAATGGACAGTTCGGTGGAATCCCAACTGTGTCGAGTATGAATAATGTTTGGATGCCTGCTGATTACGTTAATATTTTAACAAAAGTTCTGGAAAATGTACGGGTCGATAACGATAGTCCCGATTTCAAGACGCTAGAGGCCGGATGTAAATATTCTACCTTTGATAGGGCAACTGTTTATGGTGCCGGAGAATGTAAAGACACAAATGGCCAAATTGAAAAGTGTTCATATGGCATTTGTTGTGCTGATAATTGCTGGGGATGGTTTTCAAATGCAAAACGAGGTAAATTCGGTCCATTTGAGAATTATTTGGATATGCTTCCTGAGTGCAAATAATGAAAAGAGCAAGCGTTTTCTTAATCATTTTACTAGGAATTGCATTAACCGGCTGCACGCTTGAAGAACCGCGGGCGATTGGTGAAAAGTGTGATGAAGTTGCGTTTCTCTGGCCGGATGAAGCGGGGGCAGTGATCAAA
>CAMKRB010000283.1 GCA_946415045.1 uncultured Myxococcales bacterium | reverse complement strand
GATGTTTTTGGCGATGTCGCCGACGGTGAGGATTGCGACGGTATTGTTGGCGGTGCAGGCGTTGACCAGGCTCACGAGCAGCCCCACCGAGAGTTCGGCACCGCGATTGGTGCGGATGCGCGCCGTCAGCCTTTGCGTGATGTAATCGATGCCGCCGTTGATGCGCACGATTTCGAGCAGACCGCCGGCCATCATCGTGATGATGATGAGTTCGCCCATGCCGATGATGCCTTTGCCCATCGCGTCAAACCAGCTGATGAGGTCGTAGGAACCGTCTGCGATGCCGATGATGCCGGTGAGCAGCAGGCCGCCCGTGAGCACGACCATCACATTGACGCCGCAAAGCGCCGCGATGAGCACCGCAAGATATGGCAAAACCTTGAAAATCTGAATGTCGGGAACATCCGTTGGCGATTGGATGCCTGCGCCCAGAATGAAATAGATGATGAGCATCAGCACCGCAGCAGGTATCGCAATCCAGGCATTTGCGCGGAATTTGTCGCGCGGCTGGCAACCCTGCGAAGTCGTCGCGGCAATCGTCGTATCCGATATAAACGACAGATTGTCGCCAAAAAACGAACCGCCGATGACGATGGCCGACATCATGGCCAGGCTGGCGCCGGTGGATTGCGCAAGCCCAACAGCAATCGGCATGAGCGCAACAATGGTGCCGACGCTTGTGCCGACGGCGAGCGAAATAAAGCACGACGCCAGAAAGAGTCCCACCAGCAGCACGCTCCCCGGCAGCAGCGACAGCGTGAGATTGACCGTCGCATCGACGCATCCCATCCCTTTGGCCGATGCCGCGAATGCGCCCGCAAGCACAAAAATCCAAAGCATCAGCATCAGATTCGACGTCCCTGCGCCGCGGCTGTAAACCGCAATGCGGTGCATGATGGGTTTGCCTTTTGACGCCGCAACCGCATAAATACTGGAGATCATGAATGCAACGGTGATGGGGATCTTATAAAAATCACCGGCTATCAGCGATGTGACCAGATATAAAACGACAAAAACAAACAGCGGACTCAGCGCCATCAGTCCCTGTATATGCCCGACTTTCTTGCCCGATTCCGGTGTCGGCGATACTCGCTTGACCGACTCTGTAAAACTGGTGTCTATGGCGATACCTCTTTGATTTGTGCGAATTTGCTGCCCCAGGTACGATCCTGAGCGCCTATCCGATTGTATATACCAACACGTGGTGCGTGTAGGTGTTTGTGGTATACGCAACTCCAATCCGTTTGTAAAGCTGTAACAAATGGAATTTATAATTTGTGGTAACAATTTAGCCTTTGAGCAATTTTCGGATAAATAATCACTACTCACTATTCACTATTCTCTGCTGACGATTCCCTGGCTATTCCTTCGAATTCATCTTTACAATGACTCACGCCTCATGATTTCCAGTGAATACGTAATAGTGAATAACGAATAACTCACCACATTTGCCATCCGTGGCTGAACGGTTACAATATGTGTGAGGGGGAAGTGTCCCCCTGCGCGGCTATTTCGGCTGCTCCTCAATACGCCGCGACCCCCTCGGGCACGAGACCGAAGTCATTGCAAAATATGTTCATTCATCATCCCATAGCCCCGGTTTGGAACCAGGATTCAAGGATTCTGATTCTGGGGAGTTTTCCATCGGTTAAATCGCGGGAACAGATGTTTTTTTACGGGCATCCGCAGAATCGGTTCTGGCGCGTATTAAGTGCCATTTTTGAGGACAAATGCCCACAAACCATCGAAGAAAAGCGAACATTTTTGTTGTGTCACGGAATCGCGGTGTGGGATGTCGTAGCCTCATGTGAAATCGAGGGTTCAGCCGACAGCACGATGAAACATGTATCGGTGAACGATTTGACGCCGATACTGGATGGTGCAGATATCCGGCAAATCTATGTGAATGGCAAAACCGCACAAAAGTATTATATCAAATACACGCAACCGCAGATTGGGCGTGAGGCTGTGGTTTTGCCGTCGACGAGTCCTGCCAATGCCTCATGGGGATTGGATCGATTGATCGAGGCATGGCAGGTGATTGGGACTATCGGTGGGCGCTGATGACCGTTCGCTGGGCCTCGTCCACGGCGAGGCAGAAATCACGGAATTCAGCATAATCGGTGCGATCGATGTATTGGGGCAGGATTTCGATTTGCTCCTTTACCTGAAGCGTTTCACCGTCGACGTGCAGTTTTCTGGTGAATTTTCCGAATCGTGTGCTGATGTCGATATCGCTGAGTGTTGCGGTATTCCACTGATAACCTGCTGGTGCGTGGAATGTGAGATTTCGGTCGGACATCACGTCGTTCTGGATGAGCAGTGGGGTGCGTCTTTCGTTCACCGCAATGGATGCAAATTCTCTGACGAGATTGTATGCATAAATCTTTGACTGGATTTCGAGATCCTCTTCGGATACAGCGGCAAACGAAGCAATATCAAAATCGTAGTTCAGGACGAGTGCTTTGTATTTGTCGTTGAGATTCTCGTGTTCCAGGCGGGTGAGCGAAATGCGTCCGTAGCTGTTTGCCAGGCTGTTTTGCAGGATCTGGTGCATCCGCGTTTTGTCATTTTTAACGACATTGAGGAAGTTGCGCATGATGAGGGAACGTGTGCCTTTCATGGTTTCGATGCCGATTGCTTTTGCAGAACCATCCTTTTCAATCTGATAGGAAATATCGATGGATCCCCTCATATCGCCGACATTATCCCGTCGCGAGGTGAAACGCGGCATACCCGGCTGCAGCGGAATGACTTCCATATTTTGGGTATCGGGCGGGAGATAGTCGAAAGGCATGTAATCTTCGGTAGGCTGGACGTAGGCGGGGCCTCTTTCGGTTTCGACGATGAGCATGGGGACATAACCGGCACTCGAATAGGAGGGCAGCTTGTCGATATTTTTGGGGGCAAGTACAGAACGCACGTAGCCAAAATAGCTCTTAAAACCGGCCTTGTCGTAAAGCGCTTTTAACGTAATCGCCCTGGAACCGGTGCCTCTTGTGACAGAATAAGTCGCCGTTTCGTTGTTGTTTTCGGTTTGATTCTCATCAATCCGATCGATGACATTTTCATATATCACACGGGCTTTTTCCCATGTAGAATCGGTATCCGGCAGGTCAATCTGACTGTAGAAATTGTCGATATAGGGCGTGCGCCGTGTGCGTTCGAGAACCCTTTCGTATAAACTGTTCTGTACAGTTTCCCACGTGTAGCGGTTATATACGATGATATTGGGAATGATATCGAGGAGGTTTGCGGAATTCGGTTCTGCAATCACGAGCGGGATATCATCGATATATGCGCTGCATCGCGTGTAATCCTCGACATCCGAGCATTTTCGGGTGATGGTATTTTCCGGTCCGTTTTCGATGATTTCCACATGCCATTCGGAGGGATATTCAAAGACATATTCCGAATGTACAATCGGGCTTTGGTCGGAACCGTAATAGAACATATCTGTAGAAACGCGGTTTGTGAATGAAGTTGCAGGCGGATCGAACGTGAGGTATTCGACTTCGATGAAATCGCCGATCTCAAGATTTGGTGCGGTTACGGAGCTTTTGAAATCGATGGTTTCGGGTTCTATCTTTTCGAATGTGCCGGATTTAATCGTGTGCAGCTTCAGAACTGCGGCATTTCGCGGCAGATAGATTTCGCCCGATACATTCTTGCCTTCTTTGCTGAGTACTCTGGAAATGATATGCGTGAGCCCGAGTTTTGCGCCATTCGGATAGATATGTGTGGCTGCATAGTCGAGAATTGTCACAGAATGGCCGGCTTCGGATCGGTTTTGAGCGAGATAGTCGTGAATGGTTTTCATGCCATCGACGCGCAGGGTTTCGAATGGTTTTTGAGGATTCATCAGCAGATAAAGATTCTGGTAGGATTCCTCGACGGGTGAAATCTCGATGAGCCGTTTGATTATTCCATTGGCTTCGTCTGTATATCCTGCTGCACGCAACCGGTCGATAAACCGCAGCATATCTTCGGGTGTGGGCTTGCCATAGTAGTGGTTCTGAACGCCATCGAGGTAATCGTTCATCTCGGCGACGGCCGCTTTGGGATCGCTCAAAACCTTTACGTTGAGGGCTTCGCGTTTGAGCTGGGTATCGTTTGGATAGTTCTGTGCGAGTTCAAGAATGGCGCGTTCCCATCGGTGCGCGTCGTCGATGTAGTCGCCTTCCTGTTTGGCGTATGCGCGAATGACCGAACTGCAGGTCTGGATTTTTGGATTCAAATCGTCGAAAGCGATGTGTCTGTGGTTCGCGTTCTGCGCTTCGAGCGTGGCTTTGGCCAGCGTACAGGAATTGGGTTCCAGTCGTAACGCCTTGGTGGTGTATTCGTCGGCAATATCCGACCAGCCCAGCGATCTGGTGATGTTGCCGAGCAAATAGTTTGAATCGACGGTATCCGGAATGTAGTCGCGATAGGTTTTATAGATATCCAAAGCGGCTTTGTATTGTTTTTGTGAGCTGAAAGCGGCCATCAGCATCAGGTGTGCATGACCGGTTTCAGGGCTTGCTTCTTCGATTTCTTTAAGTGCGCTGATAGTATTTTCAACACGAATCGAAGGATCAATATCGCGGTCTGAACTGAACCGGATGGCACGCAGATATTTGGCAACGATATCGTTGGGATCGGCTTCAAGACGCGCCTGCAGCAGTGCTTCGGCGATCTGCAGTTCGTCGTCGTTTATCGCGGTTATCGCGCCCAGCCAGGTTTGCAGCGCAGCCGAGGGCACGGGATCCATCTTTGAACCGACGACATCGCTGATGTCGTTTTGCCGGATGCGCCTGGATGCCTCGTGATTCACAGATGAAACCGTGATTTCAGGTTGTTCTGTAATGTCAGCCATTTCGCCGTCCCTTGCGGATGCCGGATTCTGCTGAATCCAGAATTTTGGCGAATCGCCGATGGCAAACCCCAGCCGCAACCGCACGATATGGCTGCCGCTGCTGAGTTTAACAACAGCCGATCGCAATCTCTCTGAGGTGGTTTGCTGGGCTGGGTTTTCGATTACCAGATTCCCGTCGATGTAGAGTTTGTAGGGTGATGCGGATTTGCCGATGATGTTGAATTCCGCCTCGCGGTCAGTCTGAATCTGAGTTTCTGCCGCAAAAATGCCGCTTTGCGTGGATTTGAAAGGTGTGATGTAGTCTGGATGGAATTTGAACTGCGATCGTTTCTGCCCTTCGACAACGTAGGATTGCGCCAGAATCTGGTCATCGTCGAAATCCAGGTGTTCGTCAATGCTGCTCAAAACACCTGGGGTGAAAGGCCCGACCCAGTGG
>CAMKRB010000282.1 GCA_946415045.1 uncultured Myxococcales bacterium | reverse complement strand
AGTCGAAGCGCCATGCGCGAGAGACGAAGCGGATTTGATATTGCGAACTGTGGATGGTAGGGGGTGTGCGCGGTGGCACACCCCCTACCCGCGGCGGCGCGTAGCCGCGAAAAAGTGTGCTTACAGCGTAAGCTGTCGAAAAAAAAACAAGGAAATGTATGTTTTTCCTAACACCAATTGGTTCAGACATTTCAGCGGACGCAGGCAATGGAGATGAGATCCGTGCGATCGAAAAAGAAATCGCATCAGACCTCGATCGGATCGCCACAGAACGACCGGCTGCCGTGATCGATCGCATTGCAAAACGCGGACGTCTGACAGCGCAATGCCGCGTCGAACGCCTTTGTGATAACGGATCCCAGATTTGGTATCTCGGCGAATATCAGGGGTTTGAACGCGCCCCCAAAGACCAGCACAAGCCATGGCGGCTTGGCGTCATTTGCGCCATCGGTGAAATCAAAGGCCGACGGGCTGCTATCATTGCCAACGATAATACGATCACCGCAGGTGCATGGCATCCGGGGACGCCTGAAAAGATCCAGCGTGCACAAAAACTGGCTCTGCGTCTTGGGTTGCCGGTTTTTTATCTGGTCGAGTGCGCAGGTCTGTATCTGCCCGATCAGGACAAATCCTTTGCAGGTGCGACAGGTGCCGGTGCCATTTTTGAGCTTCAGGCACAACTGAACCGTGCGGGGCTTTTGCAGGTTGCTGCAGTTTTTGGCGATTGTATCGCGGGCGGTGGCTATATGCCTTTGCTGGCCGACAAAATCGTGATGACCGAGCAGTCAACGATATGCATCGGCGGCAATGCATTGAATGCATCTTCCAAAGGATCGCAGGGAGACAGACTTGGTGGTCCAGACATCCATGTACATATTTCGGGTTGTGCCGAAGAAAGAGTCATGGATGATAATGCTGCTATAGAAAAACTCCGGGAATGGGCCGGTTTGATGCCCTCACCGGCAGATGAATACTATCGAATGGCCGAAAGTATAGATTCTCCCTACCCTATCGACGATTTATACAAACTCATTCCGACAGATATATCCAGATCCTATAGTATTTCCCAGGTCATTGCCCGTCTGGTGGATGGCGGTCAGGTTCAGGTACTGCACAAAGGCACCGGAAATGAAGTATTCACGGCATTGGCACTCATCGACGGACTCGCAGTGATATTGATAGCCAATAATCCGGAACAATCCGAATCATACGACGATCACACGACACATGCCGGCAGTATTCTTTACAAAGAATCCATCATCAAGATGCGCCAGGTATGTGAAGATGCGAGAGAGGATGGCATCCCGGTAATCTGGCTGCAGGATGTGGCCGGATTTGATATCGGTTACGAAGCTGAGCGCCAGGGATTGCTGAAATACGGCGCAATGATGCTGCGCGAACTCTCAAGCGATCAACGGGATGATCCGCCGCATTTGTGTATTCTGCTGCGCAAAGCATCGGGTGCCGGCTACTATGCAATGAAAGGCGCCCCATTCCATCCGGCATGGATCGCTGCGACAGCACTCACCCATCTCGAAGTGATGGCTCCCGAAACACTGGTAGACACTTTATACCACAAAAAACTGCAGGCACTGGACAACTCCCCGCAATCGGACACAAAACGCGCAGCAATAGAAACCGCTCGTTCAGAACTGATTGCCAGACAATCCGAAGCTTCAAAACCGCAAAGTGCTGCAATTCGTGGAGATGTCGATTGTATTGTACCTTTGGATGAACTCAGGAATCTAATGATCACATTTGTACATTCTGCATATCAAAGTACCATTCATCACAGAAAGCCACAGAGATTATGGTCAACCGGGAATTGTGAATAACCAAACATTAAAGCGGCCCCCCACCTTCAACCAATTAACTATGATATTACAAACACCACCAATCACACTGGAACTCGACGAAATTCGTGACCTTGCCAAAAGCTGTGCAAGAAAATTCAAAATTCCCAGTGATGCAATCGTCGCGTGTCAATTGATTAAGAAAAGTCTGGATGTTCGCCACAAACACCCAAGATTTCAGGTCATCCTGCAGATGCATATCGTGGACGATGCCCGGATGACCCAAAAACTGCGCGACGCAGGCTGCATCGATCCCATTCCGATGCCAGAACTGCCGCGTTTCAAACGCGTTCAGAACCAGCCAAGAATTTGTATTGTGGGTGCCGGCCCTTCGGGGCTGTTTGCTGCAATGACCTTTGCTGCAGCCGGATTCAGTGTCGATATCTTTGAGCGCGGCAAGATGGTAAAACAGCGAGCTCAGGACATCGGAGCGCTGATAAACGGTGCAAAACTGAATCCGGAAAGCAACATCTGTTTCGGCGAAGGCGGGGCTGGAACCTATTCGGACGGCAAACTGATGACGCGCACCAAGTCCAGAGAAATCCCGATCATCATGGACTGGTTTGTGCAGTTTGGTGCCAAGGAATGTATCCGATACGAAGCGCATCCCCATATCGGCACCGACTGCCTGATGCCAATCCTTGTAAAGATGCGCGAATATCTGGAAGCACACGGCACAAAGTATTATTTCGGGCACAGAATCGACGATTTTTTGATGGATGACGATCGCTGCAGGGGCATTGTCGTCAACCAGAATCGGTTGGATTACGATATCGTGTTGCTCTGCGTGGGACACAGCGCCGATGGTATTTTCGAGACACTGCATCGGCGTGGGGTGCAAATCGAACCCAAACCATTTGCCGTGGGGGTACGCGTCGAACATCCGCAGGCGTTGATCAATGAAATCCAGTATGGCACCTATGCGAATCATCCGTTGCTGCCTGCTGCAGAATATGCCGTGCGATTCAATCACGAAACGCTGCCAAGTGCTTTTTCATTCTGCATGTGCCCGGGTGGACGAATCGTTGCATCGCAAACAACCGAAGACACCCGCGTTGTGAATGGCATGAGCAGCAGTCTTCGAAACGGGAACTATGCGAATTCAGCAATCGTCGTTCAGGCGACTCCGGAGATGTTTGAGCCTGGTCCACTGGGCGGTCTGCACTGGATTCGAAATCTGGAACGCAAAGCTTCTGTCAATTGCCCTCCGGCGTTTGCGCCAGCGCAATCGATGATGGATTTTCTCCACCACCGCGCATCCACACAGAATCCGCATACGACCTACAAACCGGGCACTGTACCGTGCAATTTACACGATATTCTGCCGCCCCAAATATGCGCTTCGCTCGAAGCTGCATTCCCGGTATTCAATAATCAAATGCGTGGATTTATATCATCCGAAGCGAACCTGGTTGGCATTGAGTCCCGGACGAGTTCACCGCTTCGCATCGTGCGCGATGATCAGTTTTGTGCGATTGGCACGAAGGGTCTCTATCCGCTTGGTGAAGGTGCAGGATATGCAGGCGGAATCACGAGTTGCGCGCTCGACGGCATGCATGCGGCTTTACATTTGCTGAACCAGTTTGGTGCGGTAGAGAGTAATTCATAAATATTATAGCTATGTTTAACCAGTGTGGATATAGCGTTCCCCGATACGTGTGAGATACAGGCAAAGAGCGCCGAGCATCGAACGTCGGATTGGCCAATGACCACTCGTGGCTCATCGCTCATCACTCATCGCTCATCGCTCATCGCTCATCGCTCATCGCTCATTGCTCGTGGAAGCAAAGCAGACAACCTTACGTTTTCATATCCACGAGCGTTAAACAGAGCCAGTATTATTCACGATTTCACTATTCGTTATTCATTACACGATGCTTACAGCGCACAAAAAAAGCGCCCCGATTGGGGCGCTTTTAGATTTAGCACAGGCTAAAGATTAGATGCACTCGAAATAGCCGTGTGCATAGGTGTCTGTATTGTACTGACCACCAACGCACTGCGAGCTTGCAACTGTGCAGGTACCATCGGTACGGACAACACATGTCTTACCAGGATTGCAGGTTTGGGAAATGATCTGGCCATTGCGGCAACGTTTGGCTGTATTGCCAACGCAATTCGTTTCATAGGTGTTCACATCGCAAGTACCGCATGCGACATAACCGCCTTCGCTGACATTACAATCGTTGTCCGGGCAGCTCACGGGAACGACCGCATTTGAAGTGCCATTCCAATAGTAACCGGTTGCACCGTCGGTGGTGCAGACGGCTTTGCACTTGCCAGTGCTGGATGCATTGCAATCTTCGGTAGGCGTGGTGCTGCCGGATTTGCACTTGGAACCGTTGTTGCCGAGGGATGCGGGATCGCAACCATTGGCGCACGGTTTTTCAACAACGACCTGAGTGTTGTTATCGCAGTAATAGCGATTGGCGAAATCGTCACTGCATGCGCCATAGTATGTGGTCTTGTCGCACGAGGCACCAGGTGTTCTGTCGTCGTTATTGGGGTTGGCTTCGGTATTGGTGCTGCCGCCGTTGGGATCCGGGCAGGTTATTTTGTTTGTGCTGCTATCATACGAACACACATTATCTTTGCATGACCACTGTTTAACTTTACCCTTCGAGCAAATCAAAGCATTGGCATTGCCGTTGATGCAGGACGGTGTATAGCTTGAAGCTTCACAGCAGTCACCTTCATTGCCACCGGTAGCAACCGTTTCTTCGCAGGAGGAGGAGCTACCGCCGCTGCAAACGACATGATTCTGGCTGTCGATGATGCAGTCGTTGTTCGGGCAGTTCACGGTGTTGACCTTACCGGAACCCCAGTAATAGCCGACAGAACCATCAGCGCTGCAGTTCTTCTGGCAATAAGCGGTGCTGGAGGCTGTGCAGTTTTCGGTTGGCGTGGTGCCGCCGGATTTGCACTTGGAACCGTTGTTGCCGAGGGATGCGGGATCGCAGCCATTTTCGCACGGTTTTTCAACAACGACCTGAGTGTTGTTGTCGCAGTAATAGCGCTTGGTGAGATCGTCACTGCATGCGCCATAGTATGTGGTCTTGTCGCACGAAGCACCAGGCGTTCTGTCATCGTTATTGGGGTTGGGTTTGGTATTGGAGCTGCCGCCACCGCAAACGACGTGATTCTGGCTGTCGATGGTGCAGTCATTGTTCTCACAGGTCACGACATTGACCTTACCGGAAGCCCAGTAATAGCCTTCAGAACCATCAGCCTTGCAATTCTTGGTGCAGGCAGCGGTGCTGGCTGCTGTGCAATTTTCGGCAGGAACAGAGCCGCCTTCGCAAGCGACATGGCCGTTTGCATCGAGAATACAATCTTTATTCGGGCAAGACTGGACATTGAGCTTACCGGAACCCCAGTAATAATCTTCGGAAGCATGGGCACTGCATGCGCTCTTGCAGGATCCCGTGCTTTCAGCTGTGCAAACCGGACG
>CAMKRB010000281.1 GCA_946415045.1 uncultured Myxococcales bacterium | reverse complement strand
AGCACACCGATCATCTTCCATATCCTCGTATCGAACACACGAACACCGTGTGCATCGCGTTAAAAACGCAGTACCACACGTCTAGGCTCAAAAAACATCGAATCGCGACATCTCCGCGATCGCACCTTATCCATATTATATCGTCATTTCTCATCTGTTCAACATAAGAATTTGGAAATGTCATATGAGATTGACATATTATTTGCGTTGACAAAATAAATGAACAGAGGATGGTTCCTTCGCTCTGCCCGCGACTGCAATGAATAAATTCTATGTTACCGTGGCTGCGGATGGGTATAACAGCTCCAAGTTCTACATTAAGTCAAATATGCAGCCAAGATATGAATTGAAAGTCGCTTTGTCGGGAATTCCCGGTAAACACCCCTTAACTGCACAGTCTGATTCGAAAGGTGAACACCCCTTAACTGCACAGTCTGATTCGAAACCGGATACGCCATTGCCTGTCGAATCATCATTGGAGCACAACGACAATAGCGAAGAAGCTGATGCTGCAGCAGAGAAGCTGTTTATGGAAAATGAGAAAGCATTTCAGGATGCGATGGCGATTAAATTTAATGATGCACCAGATGATACGGATATTTCAGAATATCTCCAAGCCCAAGTGATACAAAAAAGAGTTGCATCAGTAACTGCTTTAGAAAAATATTCGCAAATTGTCAAAGACAATCATTCGCCGAATTGGACAGCCGCGTCATTGGTACGTATTGGCGCTCTCTTCTATGATATGGCAGATCAACTGATGCTTTCGGATGTACCGCCGGGACTGCCTGAGGATGTCGAAAAAGATTATCTTGGATCATTGCATGATTATGCAGCTCAGTTTATGAATAAGGCTGTTGAGTTTTATGAAAAAGCCGTAGAACTCGGTGATGCGCATCACATCTCGAATGAATATATACAAGATGCAGAAAAACAACTATCGTTAATGAGGTATTAACAAAAGACGGCGCATTCGCTATGCTGAAGCAGACATTCGCTGTATCGTTGTCATCTGTCTCATTTGTATTTTCACATACTTCCGGAGAGAGAGGAAATGCAAAGTATTGCTGTCTCACTGTTTTCAGAACAGTGATGGCTAACAACTGATTATGCTGTCAGCTGGAAATGCATCTTTCATCATTTCAATCAGCTTGCTGATCGATCCATCCACAATGAGCTCGATCAGTGTTTCCCCTGTGCCACAGCTGAATCGATCTCTCCGCACAATAAAAGTCAATAAGGCACACAGCAGCTTCGGATCCCTCGACGCCGGCAAATTCAGAACCCAATGTAAATCTTCTATCGGCCCGTTCAGATGAAATAGTTCCAGCGTTGACATGTAATCTCTGTCTGTGATGCCCGGCGCATGCGCAACCTCAATAATCAGCCTGACGAGATCGGGTGTCACTGTATCTGCTTTGCCAATACAATCATCGTATGCACTTTTTGAATCATAAAAACGCTCTAATATATTCATTCAAACTCTCCTGCATTTGTTCCTGAAAACAGCATGGAATGAAACTAGCGTTGATGCTGAATTCCTTCCTGTTTGCTTATCATGAACCGACTTATTCGCCACGCTTTTAGTTATTGTCAGTATTTCCAAATATCCCCGCGATATCTATCACACTGGCATAGAACTGCGCACCACCGCGTGTGAGATGTTCGCAATCCTGGCTGATGAATTTGTGGTCATCCGAAAATACGCGAATCCGGTTGCCTGGCAGGCGTACTTTCTCGATAAAGTCGATATAGTGATTGCCCCATTGCGCTTTCCATCGTGCATTGATTTCATCGTATTCCGGATTGGCTGCAACTGTTTGTGAAAAATAGTCGGGAGCATTGCGGCGGCGATAGATTGAACCATTGTTTTGGCCAAAGTTTTTGGTGCCCAGACCATACACGTGATCCCGGTTTTTCACATTTTCCCAGACATAATCCGGTATGACTGCTTTTTCGGCAAAAACAAATAGATAATCGCTTTGCTGGATGCGCTGCAGATGTTTGGTTTTATCCAGCTTGTCGAGATTATAGTTCGTATAGATATACGACAGATCGATATCGTCTTTTACGCTGGATTCCAGAAGAATATTGCCCCAGTCGCGTGCAAATGAATTGCCAATGACCAAAACGCGTATTTTATTCGAATCTTTTGAAAAGTCGTGATTATAGCTATAGATGCGGTCGCAATACTCTGAATGCATGTTGCGATGGATATCGTTCGTATGAATGTCCAGTTCGGGAATATCGCGAATCACGCCGGCATGCAGATAGATACAAATCGCTGCTATTGTACTGAGCGTTCCTGCAGTGATGAGTCCCATCCATGATGCTTTGGATGGTTTTAGCCGCTGTTCGACAAAATGCCATGTCGTCCAGGCGATGATAAATACGGTCGCCAAATAAATCGCAAACGACAGAACCGAAAGCTCGTTCGTATAATAATAGCGATAGAACGCGATGATAACCTGATGCCATACAAACAGGCTCAGGCTCATTTTGCCGACATACGCAAGAGGCCGGTTGTTGAAGATGTATTTTAAAACCGGGTGGTTTGTCTGGTTTGACGCGACTGCCAGACATGACAAACCAACGGTGAGCAAGAGCAAAACCGGCGTGGGGAGCAGCAGTCCCGTACCGTATTCGACGGGCGCTCCGATCACCGGCAGATGCGATCCGATAGCGTTGATATCAAATGTGGCCAGACCAATACAAATGGTGCCCAGCAATAACAGAATGACGGCTGGACTTATCCATCTGTGTTGATTTATCCACTGCATGCGCTGCAGATTCAGCCCCACCAGACCGCCGGCGCATAGTTCAAAAAAACGGTTCTGTATCCAGTAGAATCGTATGCCTTCGGCTGTGTGCGGGTTGATCCCAAGGGTGAATGGATTGAGATAGCAAACGATTGAGACGGCACATAATACGATGAGAGTCAGATTCAGAGTTCGGGCATTGTTCTGCGCAGTCCGGTTTGGTTTGCGAAAAAACAAGCGATTTGCAGCCATCATCAGCAGCGGGAAAACGAGATAGAATTCGAACAGCACGCCCAGATACCACAGATGCATCAGCGGTTTGTAGTCGTTGAGTGCACTCCAGTAGTTTTTGGCTGTGAGCGATGACAGAATATTGCCAGACATCAGATTGGATGCGACGACGGATTGCGCCAGGTTTTCATAGTGATCCGGCAGCATCCCCCAGGCGCCGCCGATGAGACTGGCGATTGTCGCGATGATGACAATCGGCAGCAGACGGAAGGTGCGTTTTTTTATAAAAGCACCATATTTGAAGCTTCCATCCAGTATTTGTCTGCACACCGACGGAATGATCAGAAATCCATTGATGACAAGAAACAGATCAACAGCCAGATAACCCGATTTGAGAATACCAAGATGATATAAAACTACTGCGATAATGGCGATGCCTTTGAATACATCCAGGTCACGCCGGTATTCATTTGCCATTTATTTTTTCCTGAGTTCCTGTTTGGCTTTGGTGAGTGCTGCCGTAAATTCGGGATCTGCATGGAGTCTTGCGACGGCTGCGCTGCCGACCAGACGACCGGCGTCGACATCGCTCTGGTAGTGATAGCCGGCGATCACGCGGCTTTGACCATATTCGAATCCGCGAGCCAGAATTGCATCCTGGGCCTCGGGGTAGATTTCGACCAGAATGAGTGCAACCGCCCATCCCACAGCTGTGTGACCTGATGGATAGGAATACAGCGGATTATGGTGTGCTTCGTCTTTGGGAACGAGTGAAGGTTCGTGAAACTGTGCATAGGGTCTGATGCGCAGATAATGGCGTTTGGCTTTGCGCGTGGCATTGATGGCGGTATCGATGGTTCGCCCGATGAGTTCGTACAGTGCCGGTGTCTTTTTGGCCGATATTTCGACGCCCATGGCTTCGGAATAGACGGCTGCGATGCGGGCAACATCGAGCGTAGCATCTGATTTGGCCTGTTCCCCGCGCGGGGTTTCGCGCATTGATTTGCCCCATTCATACTGGCTCCAGTCGTAGAAAAACTTCTGGCTGCTGGAGGCTGGCGGTGGGGGCAGATATTTCACTGCATTGGGCAGATCATCCAGGCTGACGTATGGAGGATAGTCGTTGGCATAAACGAGGAATGGGAATGAACACAGCCATAACATCGGCAGCAGCAATTTTATCATATCTGTATTCCTTTATTCTGGATTTGATCGGATGTGATTTGAGCAGAGGGGGCTCTTGTTTTTTTGCGGTTTCTCTTGTTCGGCAGAGGTCATTCATTGTCGTTTGAAGACTTGATGAAATTGCCGTTTTCGTCGAGTCTTTTGTATTCCTGAGCTGTTGGTGCGCATGGCTGGTATACGAAATCAACATCAGGATCTGCCGGATGCGTTTCGAGTGTGTCGCCATCGCCAATGATGTGAAACCAAACGCCACCGAATCCGATTTTGTGGCTTCTCTCGTGTCCCAGATGAACCATAAAGTGGCTAAAGCCGCCCCCCAGCTGCATGCTGTCGTTCTCCGGCAGCTTGCGATAATCTTCGATCATTTTTTCGATGTTGGCATTTGATGTCGGATAGATGGCATTTTCGGCAGAGACGGAACGCATGCGAACTTCACCGTTTTCGGTGTTGCAGTAAAAGTAGTATGCTTTGATATCGTTTGAAAAAACATCGATCTGGATCTTGTCTTCGGCGCTGATCACTGCGCCTGTGGGTTTGTCAATGGATACACCTGAGGGCAGTGTGCTGAAAACATCCTTGATGCAGCCCGTGAACAATGAGACACAGAGTGCTAACAACCAAATTGGGCGAGGTAATAATGATGTCATATAAAGTTGGGGACAGAG
Source organism: uncultured Myxococcales bacterium (assembly GCA_946415045.1). Classification (GTDB taxonomy): domain Bacteria; phylum Myxococcota_A; class Bradymonadia; order UBA4248; family UBA4248; genus UBA4248. Next base: position 469 of record CAMKRB010000281.1, on the reverse strand, counting down.
TCCCGACATAAAACAGTGAATGAAGCGTGTTGAGCTCTAAGCTCTAAGCCAAATGGTTTACACCAATATGAAGGATTCGTCTGCAATTATCTGTGCAATGATGCGGCGGCGTATTGTGCCAAAGGCGCAATAGCCGCAGCGCACGGCGCAGTGGCGCAGCCGCTAGCCGTGCAACAGACAATCACATCCGGCCGTGCGAGGCAGGCCGGATGGGCGAGTGTATTGGCCGCAGGCCAATAGCGAGAAAAATAAAAAAAGCGTTGACATGGGGGGTGAAAACGGCTAAAAGCCGCTTCCGCTTGACGCGCTTTTGGTGCGGCAGGTGAAGATGCGAGAGTAACTCAGTGGTAGAGTGCAACCTTGCCAAGGTTGACGTCGCGGGTTCGAGCCCCGTCTCTCGCTCTTCCGGGCTCTTGCGAGAGTAACTCAGTGGTAGAGTGCAACCTTGCCAAGGTTGACGTCGCGGGTT
>CAMKRB010000280.1 GCA_946415045.1 uncultured Myxococcales bacterium | reverse complement strand
ATTACTTCCGAAATAGCGATTGAGCGTTTCGAGAGTGATGAAGTAATTCAGACCATCCATCCTGAAGCACAATTTTCTGTATACAATGAAGATGGGAATGACCAGATTTGGAAAAACGATATCTTCGCTGCGGCCTTTGTTCCTGATTTTTTCTTCGTCAATTTCAAAATTGGAACGAAATGGCTTCGCAACGATTGCATAAGCGATGCTGCCAAAGAGATCGACTATGACCGGCAGATTTTGCTGCACATAATAGTCAAACAAATTCTCGATAATATCCTCAACCGTATTTTCAAATTTGAGTTTTGGATACGAAATGCCGGATAAATCCAGGCCGAAATATTCTCTGGCCCCATCAAATCTGCGATTGAGCCTCGACGCAATCAGACAGCGCGTGACGAGCAAAAGCCCAAACTCTCCAATCTCTTCTTCATAAAATTGCTGCCATAATTCGGGAAACGGATAACCGAGCAGACGATCATTCACATCATAATCTATCCTTCGGAAATCCTTGCCGAGTACGAACGTTGCCTCGCCGGATTGATATTCCCTGTCTTTGTTGAAATCGATAAGCACATCCAGTTTTCTGAGCACGAGCGGAACTGCGTTCATCCAGTGTTCGATGCAGCGTCTGAACGCATATTTTTGATATTTAAAAGGCGGCAGCGGCGTTTTGATATCCGGATTATACAATCCATACCCCGGTGTATTCAGAATGATATCGACCTCGTTTTGCCCCAGAATACCTTCAATCATCACTTTTTCGGCATCTGACGGAGAAGCCAGAATTTGGATGAGATTTCTGGCTTTTGCATAGGCATCCCTGCGCTTTTCATCATTTTTCAAACGCACAATCAAATCGATGCCGGCAGATCGGATATCTTTCTTTTTCGATTTGAGCATTTCAGCGATTTGGCTGAGCATGGTCGATTCGGGCGCATTATAGAACAGATCCGACAGGTAATTGCGCGCCCCGATGGATTTCAGCCGGAACAATTCGCGCAATTCGTCATAGTCTTCATCACGCAAAGAAACATATTTCATGATTTCCTGAGCGCGATCAGAGATTTCATCGGTCCGGCTCACGGCGGCTTCGAACAATACTTTTTTTTGCACATGCGTTTTGGGATTCCAGGTCGCCATGAGCAAAGTATCTCTTTGCCAATAGAACCCGGCTTCGGTAAATTTTGGCGCGAGTTCCGAGATCAAATCCGAATCCTGAAGCATCCAGGCCATCGCAAACATTCTGTAATAGATCGCCTCCCGAGACATCGTGCCGACAGCGTCTTTCTGCACGAAGCCGAGGAATTTCCTCAATAAATCAAAATATTTGCGTACTTCATCGGGAGAATCGAAATACGGTTCAAGAGGAATCGGTGCGCACCTGAAGCTAATCTTTCTATAAATCGGATGCACAACATTCGGACCTTTGGAATACAAAGCTTCATCGGCAATATCATACACATCATAGATAAAAGAATAGAACCATGCGCCAACGATATTGCGATCGTCGGCATAATGATCGAATATATACTTTGCAAACGATGATAATTGTCCGGGATCGTTGATCACAAAGATATTGTGTGCCGTAGCGATAATCTGCTCTCGCGTCCCGTTTTCAAGAATGGACTGCACATGTTCTATGCACTCTTTTACATCGCGAATTGCAAGGCCCCAAAAGCCCATTTTAACCAAATAAGGATCATCTGATCGAATATAGTTATGGCAAATCGCCGGTGTTTCAATCACTTCGTGCATGCACTGATTGAGTTTTGCAAAGCTGCGTTCGAGATTATCTTTGTCAAAACCGACGCCGGTCTGCGTAGCCAATGCCCGTTTAACAGACGAATATCGAATCAGATTGTTGTCGTATATGGCTCTGAATATCGCTATCTGTGACTGAATCGTTCCGATATCCATATTCTCGCAGATTACCTGGCGCACACCTTCCTGCAAGCCGGCATCCAGCAAAAGTGATATCAGCAAATTGAGCAATTCCCGGTTATCACTTTTAACAATTCCACAAACGATATCTCTCGAAAGTGCATCATAACAGTCATCTTCAAATAAATGTTTAATATAACCGACGACACCCGGTTCATTCATATCTATTGCAGCTGCAATCAAATCGCTGCCGGCTGCAAGCGGCGAAAGATGCCATTCGATATAATCATATTCCCTGGAATCGGCTCTCTGAGAATATGGCATATTGATCGAATTGCTGGCTTTCATATATGCAACCATATCACAATTGTAATACTGCATATAGAAATACGATTCGAATATTCTGTAAATGCGATTGCAGTCGAGCGTTCGACGATGCGGATCTCTGGCTGTAGGACGATAATGCCCACATTGCAAAATGCCAAATTGCGGTTGTTTGTTGAATATATAAATAGCCTGTTTCCGGAAATGAGGCGGCACAAAAACATCAAATATTTTTTTATAGTTTCGGGCAATTCGGTCACCAATGCCCATGGGCAAAGGCGCTGCAGGAACATCCGTCACCACATGATCCAGCGCGCCCACGACTTTATCAAGAAAGCTGTTTCTCTTATCGGTTTTGGCTTTTTCTGCAGCCACCGCATCCCGAATGGACTTTTTAATTGCACCAAAAATACTATCAATCGCCTTCTCGGTTCTGGTCGTTCTATCATCCTGTGAAACATCCAGCACTGCGCCTTTAATTTTATCTGCAAAACGATCAATCGGACTGCCGGATGCCGCACTAAACGCTTCAACTGGGGCTTTTTCCAAATCGCGCGACATCTTCCTGAAAATATCAGTCAGCTGGCGATAGGATTCATCTTCGCATGCATAATAATCCTTCGGATCACTGAACTTAAGCCCAAGCGCCTGCCACAATTTTCTATATAATGACGGGATATATTCCTGAACATCCAGCATATCCAAATCCCCTGTTACCACATGCGTCCGCTCAGCATGGCGAGTTTTAAAAATGTAAACGGCTGGTCAACATCGATTGTGTCATCGAGCGATTCGAGCCGCCGGTCGCCATTAAATATACAAACGATGCCGTCTTCGAACGATTGTATTGCATGTTCTATGGCCCTGTCGATATCGGGCTTTTTCCGGTTTGCTTTAGGATAATGCACACCGAAAGATACTTTCCCTGCAACCGCTGCATCTTCAATCTCTTCGAGTGACAAAACCTTGACGATCTCGTTATCTGACCGTTCGTTATAGGACCGCACGCTCGATTTGACGATCGCTTTGATCAGGCTGCATGTATCCCCGGGATTATCATCAAGAACCATCGTTTGCCGAACGATTTCCTGGTTTTGTCTAACGATACTTTTTATACAAACGGTGATTTGCATGAATCGAATAATATCATTGTTGATGAATTATATATTTGCCGTTTCACGAAACGAATTAGATGGGATGGGCTCGCTTTGAGACGCCCGAACCGGTCGTCTCTACAGCTCGCCGGCGTGTCTATGCGCCGTTGGCGCATACGTCACGCCCTTAACCTGTGTATGTGAGCAATGCCACCGTTTCTACATGCGCGGTCTGCGGCAGCATATCGACTGGCTGTACAGCCCGGATTTCGTAGCCATCGGCCCTGAACTGGCGCAAATCGGCAGCCAGTGACTCGGGATTGCACGAGACATAAACAATGGTGCGCATTCCAAGCCGCATAATCTGGCGATAAGCCGGCGGAAGCAAGCCACGGCGCGGTGGATCCACGACCAGAATAAAATCGGTGAAATTGGCATTTTCATCGAGCAGCTTCTTGAGGATTTCTGCCGTATCACCGGCATAAAACGTGATGCGATCTTCCAGTCCATTTTTGCGGGCATTTTCGCGGGCATTTTCGATGGCTTGTTTTTCGATATCGACCGCAACAGCCGTATGTCCATAGCGAGCAAAGCTCAGGGCGATGGTCCCTGTGCCACAATACAAATCGAGCACCGGGGTATCGGGACGCATATAGGGCTCGGCAAACCGCAGCACCACCTGATAGAGCTTTTCTGCCTGAATCGTATTCGGCTGAAAGAAAGCTCTGGGCAATATCTCGTAATGCAGCGCATGATCTTCGTCGGGCATCTGCATGGTTTCGTGCAGCACTTCGTTTCCCGAGATCAGCGTATCGTGCCATTCGGTTGGGCGGCCTTTTTCGACGACCATCGCTGTCCAATAGAAGCTGTCGATGGGCTGCGACAGCTTATCGATCACGCATCGTTTAAAATCGTCGATGATATCGCGGGCTTTCATGATGCGTCCATCGTCCAGCTCAATATCTTCGAGCCCCGAAGTGGTCAGAATCACCATGGCCTGATGGGTGCGACGGCCGACCCGAAGCGTGAGCAGCCGCAAAAAACCAGTATTTTTGCGGAACCGATAATAGGGAACGCCAAGGGATTTCATCCAGACGGTTGCCTTTTGCGCGATCTCGGGCAGCAGCGGCGAAATCATATCGCACGATTTCATGGCGATGACTTCGAAGCTATAGCCGGATGGATGCAGCCCGACTCCGGGTTCGTCGGCACCATCCGGTCCAAACGAAAGCTCCATTTTGTTGCGGTATTCGTGTTGATTATCGCATGGCAATATCGGCAAAATTTCGATATCCGACAATTCCTGCGCATCAAACCAGCGACGAACGATATCCTGCTTGAGCTGGCATTGCGTTTGGTAGGCGCAATCGCGCAATGTGCATCCGCCGCAGCCGGTATCCTTGTCGCATCGCACCGGTGCATGCGGACAAGTGATGGGAATGCGGGGATAATGCTGTTTTTTGAACTCGAGCACAGCCGACTGCAGCATCGAATCTTCGACGTGACGTCCCTCGGCAATCACGATATCGCCAGGCAATGCGCCGCGTGCTTCGACTGAAATTTTGCGGCCTTCGTCAGTAAATGATCCCTGCCCCCAGCCCCGGGCGCTCAGCGAATCGATTTGTGCCTCAAACTGTTTGAGTATGTAATTCTGAAGACGATGACGTCTGGACATATATCAATCCCCCTGTGCTTGTGGTTCTCAGGCGATTCCCCAAATGGGTGCCTCTCTTTATCAGTATTTGGCTATAACTGGCAAGATGGTAGGAGGAAAACAATAACTATTTAGCCGGGGCTCTGCCCCGGACCCCGCCAAAGGGCAATGCCCTTTGGAATCCATGACGTTATAAAGGCTTCCTAAGTTTACATTCTGCAACTACCTACAAAAGACGAAATGGAGCCCTGTCCACAGTTCGCAATATCAAATGCGCTTCGTTTCTCGCGCAAAGCGCTTCAACTTGCGCATTTAATTTGCTCACTGGCCTCTCGATTCGCACCGTTCACCGGACGGTGCTCATCTCGGG
>CAMKRB010000279.1 GCA_946415045.1 uncultured Myxococcales bacterium | reverse complement strand
TCGTGAGATAGTCGCCGGGATTGGGGGCCGGCCGCCAGAACTGCAGGTTAAATCCGGGCACTTTGTCCGTTCTGAAATGATCGAGCGTTCCTACATCGTCCTGTGCCACCGCCAGATTCGGAATGAGGAATAGCAGCAAGCCTGCGAGCACAAGCAATAATCTGTAATTTTTCATGATTCTCCTTTAGGGTGGAAATCAACACATTTCCAAAAAGCCAGCTAATTTAAACCACATTGAATCAAAATGTACACAAAAAGATAAAGTTATCGCAAGGGGGCAGAAGCCCCCTGCGGCGCTATTTGCTGCGCAAATACGCGCCTACCCCCACGACATTGCACCGTTTTGCGAACGGTGCACATGGGCTTGCGGCATCAAAACATCAGTTGGATGTGGCGTCGTTCTGTGCGTTCCAAAAATCGAGCAGTTTATTTTCGTCACCTGCATCGACCAGCGTGATACCGGCATCTGCGATTTGGATGACGGCCAGTTTGTAACGCGCCAGACGCTGATTGAGTGCGGACATCCAGTCTTCGTCGTCATTTTTGCCGATTTGCAGCGCAGCCTGGTGAATGAGGTTGATGACCGGTCTGAATTGTGCACGGGCGATGGTGGTGAGGGCGCTTTCCCATTGTTCACCGGGATGCTGAATGACGCTTGCGGCATGCAGTAATTTCAGTGCTTCGCCGCGCAGGTTTTCGGGCGTGGGCGGCAGAATCTGAGTGCATGTCGTCGATTCCCTGTTCGAAATCCAGTTTTGCAGTGTGGCTTTGAGGACTTCGTTTGCACCACAGATGGGAAAAGTGGCGTTCTGGAGTACGGGGCGCAGTTCGTCGGGCACAGGATCGGGATGCGTCTCGACTGGCTGTGATTTTTGAACGATATCGCGGTAGATGTCGAGGATATCGCGATCCCTGGTGTCTTCGTCGCTGGGCATATCGGCGTTGGGAATCTGGATGCCGAGTTTGGACAGCTGGTTTCGGGCGGCATTTTGTGCCGATTTTCTGATTCTGGTGATAAAGCTCATAAGAGACCGCGTAAGTGACGAGGAAAAGGGAAACGTGAGTGGGGCGTTGCGGGGCATAAATGCGACGGATCCGGCCCCGCATCGGGGGTAGCGGCGTATTCACGCCATGGCGTGAATAGCCGCGCAGGGGGCGTCCCCCTTGCAGACACATCAATTTAGCGGTTTTGCGGGCGAATTAGCAGGATTATTTTCGAATTGGCGTCGAATTTTTGTGCGCCGTCGTCTGCGCATGCATCTGAGCGCGGCAAAGCATATCAGCACGAGGCATGGCACGCCGGCGACGTTGAGCAGTATGATGCGTTTTCGCACGTCGGATGTGGGGTTGGTGAACATCTGGGGCAGTGTGCGGTTGCGTATTTCGATGAGTGCGTCGTCCTGGATGAGCCATTCGATGCCGTTGACGAACAGGTGAATGCCGAGGCGGGCGAATTCGTCGGAGTAGCCGATGAGTTTGTTGCTGAACAGGAAATCGCCGGTTGGGACGATGAGGTAACGGGCGCGGTTTGTCGAATCGGTGAAGTTTTGGGCGTCTGCGCCGGGGGGCAGTGTGTCGCGGGTAAAATGTGAACGCTGGGGCGTTTGCAGTGCAACGATGAGCGTGTGCGGCCCCGGAATTTCGTCGGTGCGTGGACTTTGCAGCGCCTCTATCTGGATGTCTCCGCCCGATGGACGCGCAACTGCGCTGCTGCTGCTGATGGCCAGCCGCGAGATTTCGGCATGGTTGCTTGCGATGCGAGCGTCGTCGATGGACAGCGTGCCGGAAAAAGGCATGACGATGGCCGAGAGATTTTGTGTGATGGGGTTGGATTTGTCGAGCGCGGTGATGATGGGGAGTGCGGGCAGCGAAACCGGCACCTTTGAATCTTCGGTAAACTGTGTGCCAACAATGTTGTGCATGCGGTCGAGCAGCAAATCGGCATTGAGCTGAACGCCGGCGTTTTCGAGGATTTCGTTGAGTTTTGTGTCGATATTGAACCGGGGCTGGTCGGGTTGCAGCAGATCGCCCTGGGTGGGGTTCTGGAATACGGCGAGTGAGGTACCGTGAAACACGGCCTGTTCAATGGCATAGCGAGCGCATGGCGTCAGTTCGCGGCTGATATTGAGTACGACGAGCGCATCGGCAGGGGTGGAAAGCGTGCAATTATCGGTGATTCCGGCTGTTGTGACGGACACGCGTTTACCGAAGACTTCGGCGAAGACGGTCTGCATGCTTTCGACGAGGATATTCGATTCGGCCAGGCCGCCGAATCCGTTGAGCACCGCGACTGATTTCTGTGCGGGGGCCGTGAGATTGACGATGGATTTGGCGATGAGGTATTCGAAGTTGTCGGTCGCACGGAGTTCGGGAATGGTTTCGGCTGCGTCGCGGTAAATCACTGTCATGCCTTTGAAAACCAGGCGCAGTGTGCGCTGGGATTCGTCGCGCTGTGAGACGGCGACTTTGCGCAGTCCAAAGCCTTTGGCGACTTCTTCGTCGGTTTGTGACTGTGGTTCGATGAGCTCGAATGTGAGCTTTCCGTGGGCTTTTGCTTCGAATTCGGCGAGCAGGTCGTTGAGTCGCTGTCGCAGCGTATTGTCAGGCGCGGGGAGATCGGGGGACAGGAAAACTTTAATTCGGATGCGGTCCTGAAGGGATTCGAGCAGTTTTTGTGTGGCCGGACTGAGGGTGAACTGAGCATCGGCGGTCAAATCCCAGCGTGCGGACGTGACGCGCGAGAAAATCAGGTTCAGTGCCACGAGCGCAATGAGAATCAGCGCAAGTACTGCAGCTGTGTGCAGCAGATAGGAACGGCGTGTGATGTGCTTCTGGGTCATGGTTTCAGGGTGGGGCAGATGCCCCACACCAGGTATCGTCAGTGGTTATTCGGCAGCATTGACGGGGAGATCGGCGAGGACTTTCTGTTCATCGTCGCCGTCAATGCGGTTGTCGAAGATATTTCCGGTGCCGCATTTTTCAAAAGTCAGGCTGCCGTTGTTGGTGATTTTGGCATCCGAGCCGATTTCGAGACAACGGTGATCTGTGGCTTTGAAAATGATGTTTGAGATCGTGAGAACGGCTTCGGGGCGGATGCGCAGAGACGCATATTCACCGCATCCGGTATTGGCGAGCTGCAGTCCGGAAATACTGGAAGGACGGGTCGTATCGATGTTCAGTCCATACCAGAAATTGGGTTCGTCGTTGAGACCGCGCATGATGACGGGATTCTCGGCAGTGCCTTCGATTTTGATCTGGATCGAGCCGCCGATGCGCGCATCCTTTTCGTGTTCGAAAACGAATTCCACGCCCGGTTCGATGGTGAGCGTTCCGGATTCGCCGTCGGCATTCATGCCGTCAGCCAGGAAATAGGGGATGGGCTGCTTTTTGATGACGGACGTCTGAATATCGCCAAAATAGTTGCTGTTGATGCGGATGAACTGCTTGTTGTTTTCGTACTTGTTGCCGTCGCCGATTTGGGCGATCTGTGCATAGTTGCTCAGAACAAGCGGATAACCCTTACAATTCTTGATGGTATTGTTTGTGAATTTTGTCAGTTTGGCGTCGCCGCCAACATCGATGCCATTATTTGCGGAGCCATCAAGGGTGAGGTGATCGATGGCGAGACGTGATTCGGAGCTCAGCTCGATGACCTGAGATTCGCCATCTGCATTGAGAACCTGCAGGTAGTTGATGGCGTTGTCTTTATTTTTGGAGCTAAAGTGCAGCCCGTCCCAGGCGGAATTGTTGGTGGATTTGAAGATGACCGGGGACTCGGCGGTGCCTTTGACGATGAGCGCGGCGTCTTCATTGACGGAGATGCCGGCGCTTGCAGACTGCATATCGATGGTGACTCCGGGGCCGATTTCGAGTTTTGTGTTGCTGTTGAGGTGGATGTCTGTGTCGAGGATGTAATCGATATCGAGACCGAGATCTTCGAGTTTGACGGTTTTGTTTTCCTGGAATGCATCAAGCGCGATGGACTGAGGCGTGGTGGGTTTTGCATCGGCGGCAGGTGCCTGTTCTTTGGCTGCATCTGGAGCCTGATCTTTGGCGGCATCAGAATTTTGCTGATTCTGAGCGGCCTGAGTGTTAGCGGGATCGGCTTCGCATTTCATATTGCGGCAGATCTGGCCGTTTGGGCATTCCGAGTCGAGCTTGCATCCGGCGTCTTTCTTGCCGCAAGCCGGCAGAATCGCGATGAAAGCAAGAGCTATGCTGCAAATACGCAAGTGATTCATAATAATCTCCATATTTTTAGGCTATGTTTAACCAGTGTGGATATGGCGTTACCCCGATACGTGTGAGATACCGGCAAAGAGCGCCGAGTTGGCCAATGAGCACTCGTGGCTCATTGCTCATCGCTCGTGGCCGCAAAGCAGAGAACCTTACTTTTTCATATCCGTGATTGTTAAACAGAGCCAATTTTAAGGCTATTGCAGTGCGCGGGCTGCATCTCGCAGCGATTTGAGATCGTTCTGGATGCGTGATTTGACGAGTTCGACGACGTCGTTGACGGAAACCTTTGTATTGTCTTTGTCGGCGCGGTGTTTGAATTCGACCATGCCTTCGCTGAGGTTTCGTTCACCGATGGTGATTCGGTATGGGATGCCGATGAGGTCGTCGTCTTTGAATTTGACGCCGGCGCGTGCATCGCGGTCGTCATAGAGAACCTCGATACCGGCAGCTTCGAGTTCGGCGGTGATTTTTTCGGCGGCTGCGACAACTGCCTCGCTCTTCATGAGCATTGGCGCAACGATGACGTGATAGGGTGCGATTGCGGCGGGCAGATTGATGCCGTTTTCATCGTTGTATTGTTCGATGGCGGCGGCGAGAACGCGGGTAATACCGATGCCGTAGCAGCCCATGACGCAGGGGTGTGAATCGCCGTTTACGTCGAGGTATGTCGCGCCCATGGGTACGCTGTATTTGGTGCCGAGCAAAAAGACGTGTCCGACCTCAATGCCGCGGAAAGCCTGAAGCGGCTCACCGCAGTGCGGGCAGGCGTCGCCTTCCTGTGCGAGTAGCAGGTCTGTGATGGCTGTGACAGTGAAATCGCGTCCCGGCTCGATGTGGATGAAGTGGTGATCGGTATGATTGGCACCACAGATGCAATCGTGCATGCGTGCGACGTTGAGATCGGCATAGACCGGAATTCCGGCATCGACGCCGACCGGGCCAAGAGCCCCGACTTTGGCGTGCATGATTTCCTCGATGGCGCTGTCGCTGGCCATCACGAGGTTTTCAGCGCCGACGATGCGGTTGAGTTTGATTTCGTTGAGATTGTCGTTTCCGCGCATCAAAATGACGACGGGTTTTCCATCGGCGAGATAGACGAGTGTCTTGATGGAATTTTCGGG
>CAMKRB010000278.1 GCA_946415045.1 uncultured Myxococcales bacterium | reverse complement strand
TGACGGAAAGGGGGAGTTTGGGTGTGTGGAGGATAATGTGACGATTGAGTGCGGGGATGGTGAAAACACTAATGTAATTAAATGCGGCAATGATTGTGTGGATATATCTTTGGATCCTAAAAATTGCGGCGGTTGCGGAATGGAATGCAAAGGGGATGAGAATTCACATGCGCATGAGTTTTCTTGTGAAAACAGGACTTGTATTCCCAAATCATGCAAAACCGGTTTTCATTTGAGTGATGGCAAATGTGTAGAGGATTCGGCAGATGCCTGTGGCCCAGGTGTTATCGATTGCACGCAGATACAGGGGTGGAAAGAGAGTAAGTGTGAGAATGGCGTTTGTGTGGCAAGTGAATGCTATGAGAATTTCCATCTGAAAGATAAAGTATGTGAAGTCGATTCAGTTATGAGTTGTGGCCCGGAAATGAAAGTATGCCAAAAAGAAGAAGGTGATGGAGTCAAATCTTTTGCTTGCGTTGATGGTGAATGTATTGCTATTTCGTGTGAATCAGGTTTTCACAAAGATCCAGAAGACAAACGTTGTGTAGCAGATTCAACGTCGGAATGTGGAACGTGGAACTATAGTTGTGATTTAATCCAAGGGTGGAAGACAGGCTATTGTGCAAATGGACAGTGCGTTGTAGAGGAGTGTGGTGAAGGATATCATCATAACACTAGGGGGGCATGCGATCCGGATACGAATTCAGCATGTGGTTCCAACGGCACTGATTGCGTGGCTTTGGCCCAAATATGTTCGGGAGGAAATTGTGTGTCCGATTGTCAGACTGGCGAGGAAAAATGTCCAGATGGTTGTTTTAACATAAAAAAAGATGTCAATCATTGTGGTCATTGCAGTAACAAGTGCTATTTTGATGATTCAATGGAAACGAAGTGTGAAAACTCTTTTTGTCAATATCAATGCAAAAAAGGCTATGGCAATTGCGATAATGATTGGAACAATGGATGCGAAACAGAGTTGAATAAATATAATTTAATAGATAACAATGATGGCACATGCAGTTGTGTTGCGTCATGCGTTAATTGTGGACAGACTATAACAGATTCACAGGTTGAAGTTCCACTTTGTATAGATAGTTTGGATAAGTATCACCTGGATAATGCGGGTGGTAGGTGCAGTTGTAAGAATCCATATTCACAGTGTGGTTCGACGAGATCTTTGAATGGTAAAAAAATACCGCTTTGTATTCAAAATGCGTCAAATTATCATTTGGTGAGCCATGGCAATGATGCATGTGGCTGTGAAGCTTCGTATACGCAGTGTGGTACAAGAATGCTAAGTGATGGTACATCTGTTCCGGCCTGTATTGAAAACGAATACTTTAGTAATAATAATAAAGGATTAGAGCGTAAAACTGATGGTGCCTGCGGTTGTATCGATGGGTATTTGGCTTGTGGAACAGGTGATTTGTCATTTTTATATGGTAACGGGTGGTTTACTGCGACTGGAGCTCCACTTTGCATCAGCAAAGCATCGGATTATAGTCTGGTTGTGAATGATGAAGGCAAATGCGTTTGCGAATCGCAATACACAGCATGTGGTACGATAAATGCTGATATCGGTTATAACAATACAGACGTTCGAGTACCATTGTGCTTGAAGCAAGGGGGTTATTATAGTAATTATCCAATAACTCAGCCATATAGCAACGGTGATTTTATCAACAATCACAACGGTGTGCCATATAATTATAAATCGGATAAAGGATGTGATCTTAGAGTGTCTTTTTATAAAGAGAAAAATGGTAGATGGAATTATTATAAAAATTTCCATAAACAGAAAATTGGCTGGCAGGGTAAAGATAGATGGAGTGAAGAGACTTGTGCGGCTTTGTGCAATTCCGAACAGCAATTTGATAATGAACATCCGAATAATAATGTGTCCAATCAAAATGTTGCATTCACAAAGTCACATCGATGCAATCCAAAGTCGACTTGCCATCAGTTCGATACATATGATGATTACAATGGGTATTATTACGATTATGGATGTGAAGATGGGGGGAATGGGTATTATCATTCTGAGACATGTAGGAATTAAAGGCTTGGTTATGTGTTGATGGGCGACGGCGTTTGGTTTGGCGAGGCGAGGCGATGAGAAACCGGATTTTTGGATGCTGGAGCGTTGCGTTGTGTATGGTAATCGCGTCCTCGTGTACGCTTGAGGAGAGCAAGTACGAGCGCTATCGCCAGAAGTCCGGGGATTTTACGTTCTGTCCGCCGCAGGATGCGGCTGCGGGATCGGTTTTGTCGGAAATCCGTTATATGGAATCGGGGACTACAGATGTGAAATCGTGCGACCGCACCAGTTGTCCCGGTGATTATTCGCTCGCTTTTGAAGGTCACGTTTGTCCGGTCGATTTTTGGTGTGAACAGAATGTTGAGAATCCCGGCAGCTATTATTGCACAAATCTGGCAGTTGTCCCGTGTGTTTGCACAGAAGATGATGTTCCGAATTCGAAATCACGTGTATGTGATGCGCAATCGAACTGCATCGCGAACGAATGTATTGATGGCTATCACCTGAAAAATGGCGGGTGTGTTGCAGATAGTGTTGGCAGTTGCGGTGCCAGTGAGATTGATTGTTCCGTGACACAGGGATGGAAAAGTGGTGATTGTATCAACGGTGTTTGCAAGGCATCTGTATGTGAAGATAATTTCCATTTGCTTGATGATGGAGCCTGCGAAGTCGATTCAGTTATGGATTGCGGCAGCAAGGGGCATGCATGTGATATGCATGAAGGCGTGAGGCAGGTGGCATGCATTGATGGTGAGTGTGTAGCTTTTCTGTGCAATGAGAATTACCACAAATCGCAGGATGATATGCGCTGTGAGAAAGATTCGTATGATGCATGTGGATCTTGGAATTATAGTTGTGGCAGGAATACAGGATGGTTGGAGTCTGAAAAGGAAGAAGATGTTGGCTTATGCATCAATAGTCACTGTATTGCCCTGAAGTGTGCAGCTGGGTACCATTTAGACAAAGACAGTTGTTTTCAGGATACAGATATTCAATGTGGCGGAGGACTATTGAATTGCACGATTGATGGCAAGATGTGTTCGAATGGAATATGTGTGAATGAATGTCCGGATGGTGAAGAGAAATGTGAAGATGGCTGCTATAATACTCAAACTGATGTTTTGCATTGCGGCGGATGCAATACAACTTGCAAGAAGCATGAATCGTTGATCACGTCGTGCGAGGCAGGAGAGTGTAAATTTGCATGTCCCAAAGGTATGGGGGACTGCAACAATACGCTGAGCGACGGATGTGAGACGGAGCTTTACAAATATGGGCTGACGTATGATGGCAATGGCAATTGCAGCTGCAATGCGGGTGAATATCAGTATGCTGCCTGTGGTACGACCAAAACGGGCAAAGATGTTGTGATTCCCAGATGCATTCAGGATAAGCTGAGAGAATATGGTTTGAAGGACGATTATGGTGCATGCACCTGTGTAGAACCCTTTACTGAGTGTGGTACCATATCTCCGGAGTTGGGGATACACGGCGGGCCTGTTGACGTTCCGCTGTGTTTGAGACAGGGGGATTACTATTCGAATTATTCGATGGATAACGGCTTGCAGTTCCACAATAATGCGGACTGGAATGGTCAAAAAGTTTATTATGATTACAAAGTCGGTGCTTGCAAGATGGCCGTGGCATTCTGGAAACTGAACGGGGATTGGTCGAACTACAGATACCATGGGAATAAGAAGACAGACTGGCAGGGGAAGGACGAGTGGAGTTCTGAAACATGTGCGGCTTTGTGCAATAGCCGAACGACCTTTATCGAGTCCGCCTCCGGCAATAATCAGGTAATCGATCAAAGTGTGAGAACTTTTGCGCATGAATGTTATCCAAAAAGTACCTGCAATCAGTTTGATACATTTGATTTGTCGAACGGTTTTTATTACGATTACGGATGCAAAAACGGCATAGATGGTTTTTATCATGAAAAATCGTGTAATGAGTAGTATAATGAATTATTGCGGTGCTTGTGCCGCTGCAATTTTGCACAGATCAGCCAGATTTGAAGGAATTTTTGGCTGGTTTTGAAATCTGAAATGTAGGAAGGGACGCGATGAAAAACATTGTTATTCCGGTTTGCGTGATTTCGCTGGCCACGATATGCAGCTGCAAGTGGAATGATAAGGTTTATGAGCATTTTGTTGACCGTTCGACAAAGACCATCAATACATGCGACATAGAGAATAGCTATATCGAGTATCTTCAGACAGGGCGTTCTGATTTGCTTGAGTGCAAAGCCAATAATTGCGCGTCGGAAGACGATTGTTGCGGCTTTGCAGACAAAAAAATGCGGGAAATGTTCAAACAGGCATTTGCACACAACATGTGCCCCACTGGTTTTGGGTGTGAGAAGAGAACAGTTGATGGCAAAGACATTCATTATTGCACGCAGAGCAGGATGAAGAAGTGTTATCCGGGGACGCATTATGACGCAAAGAAAGAAGCCTGTGTGAACAATGACGAGAGAAATTGCGGCGGCAATGATTGTACGAAGATAGCTGGGTGGCAGACGGGGTATTGCGATGGTACTGAGTGTTACCCGACAGGCTGTACCGGTCATTACCATCTGATGAACCAAAACGTCGCGTATCCGATGTGCGAAGAAGATACGATTGAGCATTGTGGTCCCAACCGACTGGATTGCACAGCAAAACCTGAGAAAGGCGAAAAGTATTCGGTGTGCAATCTCGAAACGTTAAAATGCGAAGTGACCAAGTGCGAAAGCGGGTATCATTTTGACAGCACTAATACGAAATGCGAGGATAATACCGAGACTGCATGTGGTTCATATAATTATGACTGCACGAGAATCTTCTCTGGGTGGGCGACCGGTTCCTGTGACAAAAATGCAAAGGACGAGTATGAGTGCGTCGTAAAGACGTGTGCCTCTGGCTATCATGAATATAACAATCTGTGTGAACCGGATTCGAATGAACATTGTGGCAGTCACGAGAAAAAGTGTGCTGGTACGAGTTTACCCTATTGTACAAAATTGCCGGATAACACTGGATATGACTGCGCTGCGGGGTGTTCGGAAGGATTGATGCCTTGCCAGAATGGCTGTTTTGATACGCAGAGTGATGCTGATAATTGCGGTGGTTGCGGCATAAAGTGTGCGGACATAGTGTTTCCAAATGCAGTGGAAAATGCATGCAGATTGTCAAATTGCGTACCTGTTTTTTGTGAACCCGGTTATCATATAGATGAAGACAAATGTGTCGAAGATGATGAGGAGAATTGCGGGACTAAAGGAAATGCCTGCCCGAATTACCCAAATGCCGATCGCAAGTGTGTGAAGGGTGATTGCGAGATGACTTGTCAAGAAGG
>CAMKRB010000277.1 GCA_946415045.1 uncultured Myxococcales bacterium | reverse complement strand
ATAGAAACCATTTGTCAGAAACTGCGAACAGAGGCGGCCTGTCATTCAAGATATTGTCATTCAGGATATTGTAACGACGAAAGCTGCTGGGTTTGCCGGTTTTGCAAAATGTCCGGATGTACTCCTGAGAACTTCGAAAGCAATCTGACGCATGAGAATTTGGCACGATTCAGAGCCTATATTGTCGCTAAATATTTTGGGAAATAAGCGTTTTGGGAGGAGAGTATGGATTGGGATAATGTACCTGTTTATAATAACATTGAAGAAGCACATCAAAAAGCAGAGCAGCTATACGCTAAGTACGGTGCCTCGTGTTTGTCAGATCTATTTATTGAATTGTGGGAGGCATGTATAGACCCGCCGATAATGGAGCTGTGTTGCGGTAATTGTAAAATGTCACGTGAATATGTCTATGAAACTGTGAAGAGATTGATTGAACTCGGGGCAGATGTGAATGCGTCAAACAAGTATGGAACACCGATGAAACGCACTCATTTGACTGAAGTAAAGGAATTACTGTTAGAACATGGTGCAGAATTGTCGTTAAAATATCGTGACGGATCTGACATTTTACAGCATTGGTGTGAACTGTCGGGAAGAGAGATACTCTTGTATCTGAAATACGGTGCAAATCCATTCGAGATGGATGGTGCCGGTGGATATATTCTGCATCGTTGCAGGGACATTTATGTGGCTCAAAAACTTCTTGAAATTGGGATGGATATCAATGTGCGCGATATTCTTGACCGAACGCCGCTTCATACGCAGTGGACGAATCTGATGTATATTGAAGAGGATTGCCCTGTATATCGATTTTTTATCGAAAACGGCGCTGATGTACATGCCAGAGATATGTTTGGTCGAACGCCGCTTCACACTGCTCAGGATAATCCTTTTAAGGCAGAATGCCTCATACAGGCTGGAGCCGATGTTAATGCTGCCGATAAGTATGGCTGCACACCGCTTAACCAGACTGTACGCGTCGATGGTGATCGTTGTCCATGTGACTATTGCAGCGACAACGGCTGGCTTGAACGTGATTACTGCAAACTGCTTATTGAGAATGGCGCAGATATTAATACTCGTGATGATGCAGGCAACTCGCCACTTCACAAGGTTCGTCATACAGAGACAGCGGTGTATTTCGTTGGACTTGGAAATGATGTCAATGCCAGAGACAACGAAGGCAATACACCGCTGCATAAGGCGTGCAATGCTTTAATAACAGAGGCTTTGATACAGATGGGAGCTGATGTCAATGCAAGAAACAATGAAGGAATGACTCCGCTCCATTTGAGCCATAGCGTGGAACAGCAGAATGTTCTTTTGAAAAATGGTGCAGATATCTACGCTAGGGATGATCACGGACGTAATGTCATGCAAATGCTGACACTGAAAGATCGAGAGAAACGCTCAAACCCAGAAGGATTTGACGCCATCGGTATTATGCAGGCTGGACATCTTCAATATACAGGCTGGTTTGAACATAATTTTATTAAACTGGCTCATGATGATGAAATGCGTAAAAAGTATTTAGAGATGGAACAAAAAGAATATCGTGCAAAACGGCTGATGTTAACTGAATATATTCTCAAATCATATCTTTTTCCGACGGCACAGAAAGTGTTCGACAACCTGGTGCAACATGGCGCTGATATCAGTAAATCAACAGATCTTGACAGATAAAAGGATAATCGTTATAACTCAGTAAAATTCGAGTCATATTGCCGTCAGGCAATAGCGAGCTGGCGAGCTGTAGGCGCGTGTTGTGACACACGCCAGAGCGAGCCGCCATAAAAAATATAAATATGAGGAGAGTCAAAAATGAAACGAACACCACAATATTTGTTTGAAAAGTATGGAAAAGAAGTATTTGGTCATTGGAATTATTCGTACGATGAAGAAACGGACGAAGATGTCGAGTATGCGGATGGCGAGCTGAAAGCGGTTGTTCGCGAACTGATTGAGCTTGGTGCAGATTTGAATTATGTCGAAGAAGATGGCGATACGCCGATTCATCATTTTGTTTATTACTTTGATATACTCAAGATGCTGGTCGAAGAATATGGCATGGATGTTAAGGTTCTGGATAAAGGCAATTTCGTTTATGATCTGCTTATATTGGATGACAGAATAGATATATTAAAATATTTGCTAGATCATGGCATCGATATCAATCGCCGGGACTGCAATGGCTGGTCGATATTGCATCATGCCGTGAATTGCCGTATTATAGCGAATTGCAGTGATGAGGAAATGGTTCAGAAATGCCGTGATTTAGACATGATTAAGATGCTGCTTGAGTATGGCGCGGATCCAAATGCGCAAAGCAAGATGGGCACACCGTTGCATCGCTGGCTGGATAATGCAGATATTGCGCGTTTGTTGCTAGAGCATGGTGCTGACCCGAATTCGCGGGACTGGGACAATTGGACGCCGCTTTGTCTTTGCCGTGATGTGGAAACCGCGCGAGTGCTTATGGAATATGGTGCGGATCCCGATCTTGATCTTGGCGCATTGCGCACGCCGCTTGTTCTCAATCGTGAATATATCAGCCAAGCCATGAAGGAGATGGGGCATTACCGCCATGAGCAGAAAAATGCGTGGAAAATGTACAGCCGTGCCATTGATATCGCGCAGAAGTGCCATCAGAATCAGGTGGACAAGGTTGGCGTACCTTACTTTAACCATGTTCGGGATGTGGCTTTTCGTTGTGCAACATACGAGCAAAAAACGGTCGCTATTTTGCACGATTCGATAGAAGACTGCGGCATGACTGCGGATAAACTGAGAGCCGCCGGTTTTGACGAAACAATTGTCGAATCGGTGGTTGCAATCACCAGGAATCAAGGCGAAGACTATTTTGATTTTATTCGTCGCTGCGCGCAGAACCCGATTGCCAGAAAAGTAAAGATGCATGATATCGAACACAATCTGGAAGTGATTCGTTTTGCACGAAAATGCAAGCCGGTAGTGGATATTCGTACAAGACAGTTTCGTAAGCATGGTCCTTTCGTGCTCAATGAGGAAGATTTATATCGAATAAATAAATATCTCATGGCTTATGAAATTTTGAGGACAATTGATAATAAGGAAGCATTTGATAATGCAGGATTTATACCTGTTTAATCTTCTGCAAGCCCCCTGGGATGGTGCTTGAGAATGACACGACCATACTTTAAGGAGATTGCAATGCGAATCATATACGTACATGGGTTTAATTCATACATTGGATCGACGACGGCGGCAAAGCTGCGTACTCTAAATCTGTTGGATATCCATGAAATCGGTTATCCGTCAAACGGGATGTTTGAAGCCAATTTGAACAGTCTAAGAGCGCAGTATGCGCAGTTGCCGCCCGATGACACCATTCTGATCGGCACTTCGCTCGGTGGGTTTTACATCAGCCAGCTCGCCGATTTGCCTGGGGTGAAGGCAATTGTGATGATTAATCCTGTCGTTTATCCGGAAACGGATTTGGCGCAGTTTTTGGGGAAGAACAAAAACTTCTGCACGCACGAGAAGTATGAATTCACCGAGGAAGCATTGCATTCGTATCATGAATTCAGGGATATGCGGCAGGTTCACGTATCTCGCTATTTGTTGTTGGCTATGGGGGATACGCTGCTGAATCCGATGAATGCGCGAGCGTATTACGATGGTTATGCTGAATTGCATTTAATGGAAGGCGGACACAGGCTGGAGGATTTTGAGTTGGTCAGGCAGGTGTTAGCCCAAATCGTCACAAAAGGAGTTAAATCATGAGTAAGTCTATTCGCCTATGTGCTCTGTCCGACACGCATGGACAGGATTTTACCATCCCGGAATGCGACATCTTTTGCCATTGCGGGGACTGGTCACCGCTGGCGTATCAAAGTGACTTTGAAGCGATGTACGAGTGGCTGGATTATTTTGTAGATACATTGTTGCATTTGCCGTGCAGATACGTTGTCATCATTGCCGGAAATCACGATTTGATCATGGAATCGGAGACAGCCATGGATATATTTGATGATATTCAGGAACGGCATGGCGGTGTTCGTAAATATCGAGATGAACAAGGAAATTTACAAATCGACAAGAAAATTCATTATCTGGCTCGCTCGTCCGTGGAGTTAATGGGGCTGAAATTCTGGGGTTCGCCGGTGACGCAACAGATTAATCGCTATCGCAAGTATTGGGCATTTGAGACGAATTCACCTAGTTTTGATATACCAACGGATACGGACATCATTTTGACGCATCAACCACCTGAATGGAATGGTCTGGGGAATGTATTATGGGGAATTCGGGGACCATCGGAGCCGCTTGGTTGCAAGGGGCTTACTGAATCTGTGTTACAAACACGAGCCAGGTACCATTTTTGCGGTCATATTCATACCGGTAATCATTCACCATGCCGTTACCCGAATGGGACGATTGGCGTGAATGTATCGATGCTGGATGAAGGGTATGAAGCGCAGTATGAGGCGTTTTCGTGTGTAATAGATTAAGGCGGAAATCATGGACGATATGTGTTATGACATTCCCCTGCATGACGTTTGTTGTGCTTCGTAAAATGGGGTGAGATAAGGAGGCAATCATGTTAGGCGCAATTATTGGCGATATTGTTGGCAGTCCATACGAATTTGATCATCGGAACATCAAGACGAAGGATTTTCCGTTATTTTCGAAGCAATCGGAATTTACGGATGATACGGTGATGACGATTGCCGTTGCGGAAGCATTGCTGAAAGTGGGCATAGATGCAATGTTGGATGATATTCGCAAAGAAGTAATTGCCAAAATGCAATTATGGGGACTGCGTTATCCCAAAGCTGGATATGGCGCGCGTTTTATTCGCTGGTTAATTCAAAAGAATCCGAAACCTTACAATTCGTGGGGGAATGGTTCTGCAATGCGCGTGTCGAGCGTTGGCTGGCTGTATGATTCGCTGGAACGAACGCTGGATGTGGCGAAAGCAACAGCGGATGTGACGCACAATCATCCGGAAGGTATGAAGGGCGCGCAGGCAACGGCGGCTGCCATCTATCTGGCACGCAATGGCAAAGACAGACCTGAAATTCGTGCATATATCGAAAAAACATTTGGATATGATTTTTCGCGGACCTGTGACGAAATCAGGCCCACGTATCATCATGTTGAATCGTGCCAGGAGACGGTACCCGAAGCATTGACGGCAGTTTGGGAAGGCAAGGATTTCGAAGACACCATTCGATTGGCTGTATCTTTGGGCGGCGATTCGGATACGTTGACGTGTATTGCCGGTGGTATTGCAGAGGCCATCTGGGGCGTGCCTGAAGATATTAAATCAGAGGCTTTGAGCAGGTTACCGGAGGAAATGAAGACAGTATATGAGGCGTTTTTGAAAAAATAGTGCTTGTGATCGAAGGAAAG
>CAMKRB010000276.1 GCA_946415045.1 uncultured Myxococcales bacterium | reverse complement strand
CCGCATCATGCTCGGGCGATGGCATTTGTGGTCTTGAATGTAACTCGCCTTATGTTGCGGATGGCAGCAGCTGTGTGTGCACCGGCGACTATGTGATTGACGGTGATAATTGTGTACCCAAATGTACTGCCGATAATAATAAGTGCGAAGGCGACGTATACAAGAAATGTGATACATCGACCGGTAAAATGGTTACCGAGAATAAGCCCGGCGATTTGTATATTTGCGACGATGCGACAGGCTGGAAGGGTGTTGAATGCATCGCAGCATCAGACTGCACAGGCGTAGCGCATGCGACCATGGCCTGCAACAGCAATGTCTGTGAAATTGCGTCTTGCGAAGGCAACTGGGCTGTTGGCGATGGTGCATGCACCTGCCCGAGTCCGAATGTTATCTTCAATGGCGACTGCGTACCGGCATCATCCGTCGTTTGTTCGCATAATGGTACGGATTATGCGGTTGGTGAGCATGTTTGCAATGCAGATGGCATTACCCCGATGGTTTGTGCAGATACGGGAGAGTTTGTGAACGATGGCTCATGCGCATTTGCCTGCGAAAATGGCGTTTGCAGAGATGCCAGAACCTGCACCGGTCTGAATAGTACTGTCGTGGCGCATGAAGCAGCCGGCTGTAAAGATGAGACAACGGTTGCCACATGTATAGACGGCGAATGGGATACAGAACATCAGATTGTATGTAATGTTGCCAATGCAACCAACAGCTGCAACACAGCTACGGCAACATGTGACTTTACATGCAACGACGGTTATGTGAAGAATGAAGGTGATGGCAGCTGCGATCGCGAAATCGCAGGCTGTAACTTCCAGTGGATTGATTCAAACGGTGCATACGGTACTGTATCATTGAACGGCAAGACACAGGATGATTACAATGGCCGTCTCGTTTGTATCGATCAGGCGGATGCGACACATGTCGTGAGACTGGATGCTGTATTTAACGAGCGAAAGCATGATGTCAATGCCGAGTTTGAGGTTTTGGATCTTTCGTCGATGGATCCTGGCAATTACAATTGTACATTCGAATTCAAACTGGGGTCGAGCAGCACATGGTTTGCATGCCAGGGCGTGGATTATTCCGAACACTGGGCTGATCCAATCATTGTGGATAACGACGAAGCTTCTGTTCTGCCGGCAGATGGCTGGTATCGCACGCACAGCGTGCAGCTTTGTGTGCCGGATTCGCGCGTTTGCGACGGCACCGACAGCTACAAGGTTTGCGCAAGCGACGGCATGAGCTATGGCAGTGTAACGGCTTGCGATACGGCTGTAGAGAATGGATATGCGGTTTGTCACGAAGGTGCATGCGGGTTTGATTGCAATGCCGATTATGTCCCGGATGGCAATGTTTGCAAGGCCACATTCTGTCCGGATTATGCCGGAAAACACATCCATAATGGTGACATTGGCTGCCAGACCGAAACTCGCCAGAATACCTGCGTGGACGGTGCCTGGAGTACATCGGGCAGCGACTATATGGACTGTCCGAATGGCTGTGATACGGCAACCAACGATTGCAAGGCTGCTGAAAGCTGTACAGACTTCAACAATAATACGATCAGCCCCAATGCATACGGTTGCGTTTCGGCTACCGAGATGGCCCAGTGCGTCAACGGCGTGCTCGATCCAAATGATGCCATCAACTGCAACGAAGACGATCATGCAACGGCCTATCATTGCGTAGGCAACGGCGTTTGTGAATCGACCGCCTGCGAATCGAATTATCATGTCGATGCGAACACACACAAGTGCGTGGAAAATGTCTGCGTACCAAATTCTGTAACGTGTTCAGGTGATATGATTTCGACCTGCAATGCAGACGGCAGCGATTATTCCGATCTGGATCAGTGCGATATTAAACTCAATGCGACAGCGACTGCGGTTTGCGAAGGCAATGCGTTCACTGGTTGTACATATAGCTGCAACTCCGGATATGTATGGGAAAATGGCATCGAGAATTCGAACTGTGTGGAGGCGGCAACGCTGTTCTGCATCGATGAAGTGAGCGGTGCGCATGTTGCCAGCGGAGATATGGGCTGCGCGACGACGACTGCGTCTGCAGAATGCATCAACGGCGCATGGAGTACCGAACTGTATGAATGCTCCGAGCTCATCACGGTTCCAAGCAATGGAACTGCCGTCTGTGATCCGACAAACACAGTGGATTACTGCGGCATCAAATGTGCTGATGGTTATGAACTGTCTTCGAATGGACAGTCGTGCGAAAAGAAGCTGACGGTCGAGTGGTGCAAATTCCAGTGGCTGAATACTCCGCAGAGCGCCGGTGGCCGCATCCTGTTCCCCGAAGGCCTCGGTGATGAAGATGTTCTGGCTTATCTGGCCTGCACATCAAATCTCTCCACCCCCATCAACGACTGGGATATCCTTGATGCATCGCTCAATACGGGTTGCACAGAGACAGAGCCCGCCGGCAATGCCTGTGGCAATAACAAGGAATACATGGTCGACGCCAATACCTATACAGGCGCAGCGGGAACAAACTACTGTGCATTTATCTTCGACTTTGGCGATGAGCGTTTTGTCTGCAGCAACGACGGCGGTGCGGGTGTTCCCATCACCAGCGATTTCGTTTGGTACACCGATCGTTACAGAACTTTCGAATCAACTTTCTGCACGGGTAAAGCAGACGGATCCTATTGCGACGGGGATACCTGGACGCAGTGTTCCGGCGGCAGCATCGTATCCAATCCGGCACCGTACTATTGCCCGAACGATAACGGCAAAGTCTGTGAAGTCACCGGTGAAGGCACAGCCGAATGCCGCGCCAGCTCGGTAGTTCCTGAATGTACTGCTGGTGAGACCAAATGCGGCGATGGTGAGAATGCGAACATGCTATACACCTGCGATTCAAACGGCCAGTGGCGAACGAAGATGTGCATGAATGGTTGCGATTTGAACAGCAATAGTCAGCCTGTTTGCCTGGTGCTGCATGAGTTTACACTGCCAGCAAATCAAGGTGGTCAAAATGTATATACAAGCACAGGCGAGCTGGTTTCTACTGTGAATAGTAATGTGGTTTTGAAATGGAAAGGTAATCAAAAAGATAGATTCTTGATGACTGCTAATACTAACCATGGAAATTATATTGAGGTAACCGGTCTGAACGGCATTAAGAGTGTGACCATCGTTGGTAATACATATAGTACAGATACTGGAACATGGAAGACCCAGGTTGATGGAACAGATACTGAGTATTCCATTAATCTGTCTGGAGATTCATGGTCTCCATTCGTTGCTCCGATTAATAACAATACGTCATCAGAATTCAAACTATATTCAGATGCTTCGGTAACATCGAATAGATATAGAGTTTATGTCGATTCTGTATCCATTATTGCCTATGAATAATATGACTATCTGTTATATTGGGTAAGCGCTTGAGGGAGGGGGCCAAGCCCCCTACGGCGCTATTTGCCTTTGGCAAATACGCGCCTACCCCCGATGCGGGGTTCCCCCGCAACGCCCCGGTCTTTAGCCGCCTGCATATTTGTGGGCGGTTTTTTTGTATCTTTATTGTATCATTTAATTGTGTGCTGATGTATGAAATGTTTGAAATGTATGTGTATGTGGTTGTTGAGTCCCCCTGATATTTCATTGGTATTTGATTGCCGAAAAAGTAATGAAAATGTTAATCTGCTATATTCCTGGCGAGTGCGTTGGGATATTCAATCATTACACACATTGTTGTTTTGCATAACTTTTTCACGAGGAACGGTATGAACAGAAAAATTACGATGTTGATGGTTTGCTTTGCCATCAGCAGTCTTTTGTCGTGTAACGAATCGGCCAGGTGGCAGGACGACTGTATCAATGGTCAGCGTGTATGTGATGGCAACAGGATTCTGGTTTGCAGCAACGGCGCATTTAAAGTGGATCGCACGTGTACAGATGGAAAAGTGTGCAGTGATTACAACATCTCCTGCGAAGATCCCGTCAGGGTTTTTTGTGATAACCCAGGCGCAAAGCGATGCGAAGACAATCGCATTCTGATTTGTGAAGGTGGCCGTTGGACGGATTTTGCGCCGTGTTTGGGGCAGTGTAATACCTCGACCGGGGCGTGTGAAGATCCCGTGCCGCAGTGTGAGGGGAGTGAGACGCGGTGCGTTCCCGATGACCGTCACGTGATCGAAAAATGTGAGAATGGTGTATGGCACACGGAAAGCTGTGACAATAAAAAGTGCCTTGAGCTGGGTGATGGTGCGATTTGCGCAGAGTGCGAGGATGGCCAGACGCTGTGTGTGGTGAAAGATGGCGAGAGCATGCTTTCGGAATGCGCGGATCATGTGTGGACGACGCCGCAGGCATGTAAGGATATCGATGCCGAAAAAAAGGTTTGTGATGCGAATCCCGGCGTATCTTGTGTGAATGTTCTGGATTTGCTCGTTTGTCCCGAAGATGGAGATGTGGCTTGCCAGACCGTTTATGGTCAGGAATATGCCGTGATTTGCGAGAATGGCGTTGTGACAAGTGCCAGCGGCATTTGTGAGGAAGGTGAGGTTTGCGATGTATCGGCCGGCGGCTGCACCGAACCAGATGAATGCGGCAATAGTGAGATTGGGGCCGGAGAGCAGTGTGAAGAAGGCATCGAATTCCAGGATTCGTGCGCTGATATCACCAATGATCCCGAGGCAACCGGTACGCTCAAATGCGTGGATTGCAAGTATGATTTGACGGGATGCCTGTATTGCGGTGATGGCGTTGTCAATAATTCCGAGCAGTGCGATGGCGGGATCGCCGAAGGCATGACCTGTACTTCTGTGATCGACGATGGCAAGGAATATACGGGCGATCTCATTTGCAATTCCAATTGTAAACTGGATATTTCGGGGTGCCGTGAAGTCGAAACGGAAATCGAATATACGAAGATATCCGCAATTAAGGCGGATTACGATAAACTGGTGGATGCATCGACATGCAGCACTGGCGCAACGCACTCGGCTCATAAAGTTGAAGTGAACGGTGTGGTGACTGCTCTGATTGACGGTGCATTTTTCATTCAGGGCACATCCTTGGATGATCATGCCGGAATCGTGGTGCGCTATGGTGAGGCAACCGTTCCGGATGCGCTCGCCGAAGGTGATGTCGTTAAAGTCGTTTCGGCAGCGATTGGCCAGACTTCATGTCAGTTGGAACTGACATATGCCGATTCGTCTGATGATCTGATTATCACAAAAATCGGTGCTGTAGAAATCTCGCCAGATGAAGTGACGATTCCGGAGATCGCCGGAAATGGTGCGACAAATGCGTTCAATTCGATGCTCGTCGTTTTGAAGGGCGTGACCATTGAGGGTGACCGTTTGGTGACCGACGATGCTTCGATCGCGATTGATTCGCTGATATATGCCGATGTGATGGACAGCTCGAAGTGGGATG
>CAMKRB010000275.1 GCA_946415045.1 uncultured Myxococcales bacterium | reverse complement strand
GGTTTCGCGTTTGGCAATCGCGATGCCTGCGGCTGCGCCGAGACCTGCGAGTGCCGAGAGTTTAAGGAAGGATCGTCTGTTTAGCTTGTTCATTGGTATTTCCTTTTTCCGGGGGTTACGCTATCGTTCACCTCCGGCTATGGCTACGAATGTGATGCCCCTGCGGGGCGTGTCTGTTAATATGTTATATGGTGGACGCTCGCTGTGGCGACCACACGGGGTCGCCACTACGCTCGCTTGAACAGTTAGTTAGGCTGTGGCTTTCTCAGATTCCTGGGCGGTTTCCTTGTCTTTGGGGATTGGCTGTACATCGGCATCTTTGGATGTTTCTACCGATACCACAGCATCTTTCGCAGGTTCAGCCGGTTTCTCTGCTGGTTTCGGTGCATCTTTGGCAGCTGTGGCCGGTTTTTCGGATTTTGCTGGTTTATCGCTGGATTTATCGGCCTGATTTGCAGCGTTCTTTTTGATATTGGCAAAGATGTCGAAAGAATCGTTTTGTTTGACGGCTGACAAAATCTTTCGCGGACATTTCTGTACGCAGATCATGCCGCAATCGGGATTTGCATTGCAGATGTGCGTATCGATGTAGATTTTGTTGTCTTTGTTCGTAATGGCTTTTGCGGGGCAGAGTTTGACGCAAAGACCACATCCGATGCATCCGACCTCGCAGACATCCTTGACGTCTTTGCCTTTGTCTTTGGATGAGCAGGGTACATAAACGCGGGCATCTGCGGGCTGAACTTCGATCACCTGCTTGGGGCATGTGCGGGCGCATGCGCCGCAACCGACGCATTTGAGCGCATTGATATGCGGCATGCCGTTGACGATTTCGATGGCCTGGAAATGACAGGCTTTGACGCAGTCACCCATACCGATGCAGGCATACTGGCATTTAGAGGGACCGCCATAAGCGATGTTGGCGGCAGCACACGAATCGAAGCCAATGTAATAATGTTTGTGTGAAACGTGTCCGTCCTGACGGCGACAGCGCACGCGAGCGACGGAATTTTCGACCTGTTTGAGCTGTTTATGCGTGATTTCGGCGACTTTTGCGCCTACAGCCTCTTTACCAGGGAAGCACAGATTCGGTGCGACATTGGGATCTTCGACGACAGCCTGGGCATAGCCCTCGCATCCGGCATATCCGCAACCACCGCAATTTGCCTTTGGCAAAGCCTCAAGCACTTCGTCGATCATTGGGTTGGTTTCGACTTTAAACCGGTGTGCGGCCAAAGCCAGACCAATACCAAAGAAAAGACCGATACAGCCGAGCAACGCCAGACCGGTGAGGGCGATTTGTATAAGTTCCATATCCATGATTTATACATCCCTCCTAATTACTGAAACAGCACAGGGCCCATAAATGCAAACAACATTTGGGCTTCGAGCAAAACTGCGATCGGAAACAATCCGGCGCAAAGGCAAGAAAACGGCAATCCCTGCATGGCAATGATTCCCAGAGCGGATTGTACAAACAGAGCGTTCATAATTTATACATCCCTCCTAAAAAATCTGCAGGCCAGAGAAACCAAGGAATGCGAGTGCAAACTGACCGGCGGTCATGAATGCAATCGGCAGTCCCTTGAAGGATTCGGGGATTGGGGCAAGTTCGATGCGCTCGCGGACGTTGCTCATCAGGTAGAGGGCGAGGAGGAATCCACCGCCTGCACCCAGCGCCAGCATGATGGTTTCGGCCAAATTATAGTGATTGCTCGCCATATCGAGCGGCACCGCAATGATGATGCAGTTCGCGATGACCAGAACCAGGAAAACGCCGAACGATTTGAACAAGATCGGATTGACCTTGCGCAGGATCGTATCGACAGCCTGAACCGTGAGAGAAACAAGGCCGATAAAGACCACGACCTGCAAAAAGTCGAGGTGGAACGGCACCAGGATGAATTTGTAGAAGAGCCAGCTCAATATCGCCGAAACGAGCATGACGATGGTGAACACGATGCCCATGCCGGTTGCCGTGGATTTACGGCGCGAAGTACCAAAGAAGACGCACAGACCCAGGTATTTGGTGAAGACGTAGTTGTTGATGAGCAGTGCGGAAATGAGGATTGAAACGAGATATCCCCAATAGGAGCGTTCGACTGTGAGTGAGACTGGATCCTTCGCAATGCCTTCGATATTGACGATATGCGGATGTGCCTGATTGAGCGGATCCTGGAACTTGAGTACGACGGTATTCTTTTGTTTGCCGGCATAAACCTGGACGGGATGCATCTGAATATCGGGATCGTCCTGCTCGAAGACTGAGACATCGTTGGGTATGATGTTGCCAATGGCTACCGAATCGTCGACGGTGAGTACGATTTCATCGGCATTTTCAAACGACTGCTTGAGGATCGGACCATCCGATTTGGCGGGCCACAGCATGATTACAGCGACAACTGCAAAGATGACAAATGCTGCAGCGACAACAATGAGTATATCCCTGAATTTTTTGTTCATCATGATTTGCGCTCCATTCTTGCACGATATCTGGCTTCGATCCAGTTAAAGAAAGCCATCATCAGGCCGACGACGAAGAAGCCGGCGCAGGGCAGAATAAAGAACATAAACGGCTTGAAACTGAAGATTTCGTAGCCGAGTACGGTGCCGTTGCCGATGAGTTCACGGACGAAACCGAGGCATACCATACCGATCAAAAAGCCCAGGCCCATACCTGCACCATCGACGACCGAATCCGAGACAGATTCTTTGCATGCGAACATTTCAAGGCGCATGGTGATGATGGCGAATGCCACGATGAGCTTGATAAATATGCCCATTTGAGCGTAAGCGGCCGGGAAGTATGCGGCGAGCACGAGATCGATGACCGTGACCCAGGTGGCGATGACCAGGGTATAGGTCGGGATTCGAATGCGCGGATGAATGAAATTCTTGATGAGTGAAATCGTGAGGCTGGAAAAGACCTGCACGAAAAACACAGCCGAACCGAGCATCAGTCCAGTGACGACGGTTGTCGACATGCCGACGGCCGGGCACATCGACAACGCCAGCTTGAATATCGGATTCTGGCTGAGAATGCCGCGAGCGATGAGCTCTTTTTTGGAAAGCGTATTAGACATCGTCGTTATCCTAAGATCTTGCTGGGGCTCTGCCCCAGGCCCCGCCAAAGGGCTCGCCCTTTGGAATCCATTTGATTAAGTGGTTTGCAACACATTTGTGGGAAAGTATGCTCCAAAATCGGTATGGGGCCCCTTCCCCATACCGCCCGAAGCCAGCTGGAATGCTGGTTTTGCGGGCTATATAACTGACGCAGGCACATGTTAATTCTTTAACACGGTCTGGATGTTTTGTGACTGAATGACTTTATCGAGCATTTCGATGCGATAGACGAATTTTTTGACCATGGCCTTGTTGCCGTTGAGCACGGAACGCGACGAAATCGTTGCACCGGTGAGCGCATAAATCGGGTCGTCCTTGTGCTGGGCCAGGATCTGGCCTTTTTGTTCGTTGCTGAGATTGCCTTTGCCTGTGAGTGCATTTCGATAGTCATCGGGCATGGGATCCTTGGTGACTTCGAGCGTTTTCATCTTTTCGGCGGGACGATTGTTGAACTGATTTTTGAAGTAGGGTTGTGTAATTTCGGCGCCAAGACCGGGATCTTCCTCATGTTCGAGTACTTCGAAACCGAGCACATCGAATTTGTCGTTCAGCGCCATTTTGATATGGATGAGCGTCTTGAACCCCGGATATTTGCCGTCGAGAATATAGGCTGTGCGCTTGCCATTGTCGGTGACGACCAGAATGGTATCGGCAAATCTGGCCAGAATGCTTGCGCCAACGGTATTCTGAACGACGAGATCTTCATTGTTGTTGTTCTGCAGCCCGAATTTGTGCGCAATTGGATATTGCTTAACGAAATTGCCCTCGAGATCGAGGACGACGAGCAGCGCGCTGTTTTCATCCATTGCAGGAATCACGTAACCGACCGACAGATTCTGGTTTTCGTCGAGAATGTACCGATGAATCGGATACATTTTCATCGATTGCGGTGCGGGATTCTGCTCGTTGTAGCCGAGCAGCGAATACATGACTTTTTCGTTTCGCTGGATTTCGTTGCGTTCTTTGGCATCGTGGGTGAGCAGGAATGCAGTACCCATGATCAGTCCGGCGACGAGGCAGGTGAGCGTGAGTCTGAAAACGATGCTCAGAATATCGCGTTTAGCTGATTTTGGCTTGGTTTCAGGCATGGCTGGCCTCCTTTGGCAGAGCATCGTCCGAGAAACGTTTGCGTTTGAACCAGCCGTCGAGCGCGGTTGCGAGCGTATTCATGAGCAAAATGGCGTAGCAGACGCCTTCGGGATAACCACCCTTGAGTCGAATGAGCACGGTTAATGCGCCAATGCCCATACCATAAATGAGCTGTGCCATGTGATTTGTCGGCGATGTGACGTAATCGGTGGCCATAAAGAAAGCGCCCAGAATCGCGCCGCCCGACAGAACAGCAAGCAGCGGATCGCCCGTAAACAGCGTTTCGCCGCCAAAAGCCCAGGTGAGCAGTGCAATCGTCGCGAGCATCGAAACGGGAATATGCCACGTAATATATTTTTTATACAAAAGGAACAGGCCGCCCAAAAGCAACAATAATCCCGAGGTTTCGCCAATGCATCCGGGGCGGTAGCCGACGAAGAAACCGCCGTACATTTCTGCGCCCGAACCGAATGTCTGTCGCAGCGCTTCGGCACCGTGTTCGCTCATGATACCGAGTGGTGTTGCTGATGTAACGGCGTCGATCTGCGCGATGCCGTTAAAACCGGCGACCCAGTGACCAAAAGCGCCAAGACTGGCCAGATCCACGGGCATTACCCAAGCGGAAGTCATGGCGACGGGAAATGCGACCATCAAAAAGGCGCGGGCGAGCAGGGCAGGGTTAAAGATGTTGTAACCCAGACCACCCATCAGCTGTTTGCCGATAAAAATGGCCATAATCGCGCCCATAATGGGCAGACCGAATGACACGCCGGGAGGAATGACAAAAGCCAGCAGCAATCCGGTGAGCACGGCACTGCCGTCTTTGATGCGCACCGGCCGTTTGAGCGCCAGCTGGCAAATGGCTTCGACGGCGACACAGCTAACGACCGAAATGGCCGCCAAAACCAGCACACGCCATCCGAACAGAATCGATGCGAGGATGAGCGAGGGCACCAGGCAGGCAACAACCGTCCACATGATTCGCGGTACAGATTCGCGACCGCGAATGTGCGGCGAAATCGAGACGATAAATTGTTTTGCCTTGGATTCCTGCGCGTTTTGCGGGGTTTCAGGTTCTTTCATTGAGCGTTTCCTTAAAAGTTCCTTGTTCGCCTAAAGGGCAAGAATTCTATAAAACCACGATATTGAAATACATAGCGAAAGCGCGTCGGAACACGGAAATCCGCGGCCGACGAGGGGGTAGCGGCGTATTGGTGCGGCGCTAT
>CAMKRB010000274.1 GCA_946415045.1 uncultured Myxococcales bacterium | reverse complement strand
TGCCCGGATGACTGCGATGCAAACGGCGTTTGCAATTTGCATGTCGTCTGCCCGGCGGAATGCCCAAATGACTGCGATGCGGATGGCGTTTGCAATTTGCATGTTGCCTGTCCGGCGGAATGCCCGGATGACTGCGATGCAAACGGCGTTTGCAATTTGCATGTCGTCTGCCCGGCGGAATGCCCGGATGACTGCGATGCAAACGGCGTTTGCAATGTACATTCCGTTGGCGCGAAGGATATCTGCGTATTTGGAAAAGCGTATCGGTATTCCGAGGCGGATCATAGATATGATGACGGTGTAGCCTGTCCGAATGGATGCGACAGCAGAGGAAAGGCGTGCAGAAGTGTCGACCACAACGATGGCGACAAAATGTGCATTGGTGAAATGGCTTATACCTGGTCCGGCGGCAGCTGGGGCAGCGGGCGTTCCTGTGCCAATGGCTGTGACGGAGATGATTGCAGAACAAACTTGTCGTGTGAAGGAAGCGGCTTTGTGTCGTGTGTGGATGGATATGCCTATACCTGTGCCGACGGCAGTCTGACCAAAAAGGCTTGCTCTGGAAAAGAATATTGTACGGCAGATAAATGTGATAACAGTGTGAATGGCTATTTGGATATCGATCTTAAGGAGCATTTGAATTTGCTCGCCGAGGATACAGAATGCAACAGTTTCGGCAACACGCGCGGTAATTGTTTTGATCGAAATTATATTGATGAAGATTACAGGGATAATAAGGAAACTTATGTCACAGAGACGTGTTTGCCGCCATTTGCCAGTCAGTCCAGTTATTTCGACAGAAACAAATTATACTGGCAGGTCACTTCAGCCGTGGAATGCAAAGGTCGATGCATTGATGGCATTGGATGTATGGATTGGGATCTCGAAAAGAATGATGATTGCTCATGCACCCCTGAAAATGATGGCATCCTCAAAGAATACTGTGAAGATTATGTCATAACTGAATGGGTAGATGACGGAGCGTGGGGATATCAGGTACAGAAAGAGAAACACGATATCTTCGCAAGACGATGCGTTTGCAAGGGGGAGGATTGTCGCTGGTTTGCAGATCATAATGCCGATAGTGAGACGGATAGTGGCAGTGGCAAATGTCCTTCGACATACGCAGATGGCGTAGTGTGTGGTGGGAAGAAACATGAATACTATTATGATGGCTGGTGTTCCGATGTTCATTATGATGAACTTCTTGAAGATCCAGACGATGTCAGAGTAAGAAATGAGGCTAAAACACGCGATGATTGCTACGATTTTGGCGATGGCGATTCACCGTTGTGTTATTACTACACTTGTGATTGTGTGGACGATTCTTCGGCCGAAATAGGATTCTCGTGCGCTCCCCATTATGCTGGCACGACGAAACCCTAGGAACCAGAGGTTTGTCCGAGATCCTGTGTGAATGGCTGTGATGACGAGGGGCATTGCCTGCCTGGTTTGACAGCATGTCTGGTCATTTGCCACTGGAATGATATTCTATGTGAAGATCGGTATGGTTCATGTGAAAATTATGGATGCTATCCTTAATCGTTGGGATGCGCCCCTGATAGCCTCGCGTATGCAATAGCGAGGCGCCGGTGCGTATCCCGCCGCAGGCGGGATAGCACGGCCAGTTATTAAAAATCCGCATCCGATGTTTGTAACTGCTTGTCAAAGTGATATCGGATAGAGTATTTTAATTTATTGCTGTGTCGCATGACGCAGTGAGGCTGCAGTGTACGAAGCCGACGATTTTGTCGGGAGAATAGCCTTGTGCCATTTCAAAAAGGGGTAATTATGTTTGAGCTGTTTGTGATGTCTTTGCGCGAGTACTGGAACGAAGTGGATGATAGTGGCATGGATGTCAACGAATCCATCAAAGAGCTTCAGGGGGTTTTGACAGAACACTATGGCAAATCGATTGTCTGGGATGAGCCGGAAATTGATGATAGCAAGAAGGATGAAGAGATTTCGGTGGACGTGATCGACGATCGCCAGATTTCGGCGGTTCATGCGGTTGCGGCCAAGCTGGAGCTCGACGGCAATCTGGACGGCTTTGAGTTTGATCCCGATGAACCGTGGGAATGCGATATTTTTGACAGACTGGCCGATGAACTCGATGACGAAGAGACCGACCGCGATGTCGAGAAATTCTGTCACCTGCTGTCGATCGGCAATAGCAGCGAATGCATTGCGATTCCTGTTGATCTGCCTTCGGTTGCCCAGATTAACATCAATGGCGATGAGGACGAATCCGATGAAGAACACGAGCATCACTGCGATTGCGGCGATGATGAGTGCGATTGCTTCGAAGAAGACGATGGCAGCATCGATATCGCTTCACTTCCGGCTCTGCGCCGCGAACTGGATGAAATTGCAAAAGCCCTCAAACTCAATGCATCCCTGAGCATTGATGATATCGATGATGTGACCTTTGATGACGATGATCCGTATCGTCATGCCAAGATTGGCTGGTACATCATGAGTGCTAAGATCGACGAAGCGCTTAAGGCTAAGCTCCCGCTCATCATTCGTTTCGCAGACGATGATGAATACGATGATATCGAGGATGAGGACGATCAGGATTAACCTCACCCCCTTCCCCTCTCTCCAGTGTAGCGAGGGGGAGTGGACAGCCCATAGCTGTATGAGAGATTGAAAAAGCCCGGCAGACGTTGTCTGTCGGGCTTTTTGTATATCATAACTGTGCGGCTACGCGCCGCAGGCGGCAAGGGGCGTTGTTCCGCGAACGCTGCTGACCGTGGGTGGACGGCTTGTGCCGTAAGCACAATCATTGTGCGGCTACGCGCCGCAGGCGGCAAGGGGCGTTGTTCCGCGAACGCCCCTTGCATTCCCGCGCGGCTGGGGGCTCTGCCCCCCGTCCCCCGGTTTATTTTCTATTCATTTCTATTGCGTCGCTGAAACGCCATCCATGGCGTTACATCGACGCGCCCGCCGACATCGTGTCGTCGGGTGAGTTTTGGAGCTTATCAGACGGCCTGCGGCCGTATTCGCGCGAACCATACTACCCTGGCGGCCACTGGAGATCGCGGCCGGCCAGCAGATGCAGATGCAGGTGCGGGACGGTCTGGCCGGCCTGAGCACCCGTATTGATCACGCAGCGATAACCGGTATCGGCGAAGCCCAGTTCTTTCGCCAGTTTTGCAGCTGTCACCAGCAGTTTTCCGGCAACTGCCGCATCGTTATCGGTGAGCTCATTCAGGCTGTCGAGCGGCGCTTTGGGAATGATGAGAATATGCGTCGGTGCTGCAGGCGCGATATCTTTGAATGCATAGACATCGTCGTCCTCATACACCTTTGCGCTCGGAATCTCACCGCGCATAATCTTTTTAAACAAATTGTCGTTTTGACTCATGGTGGTTCCTGTTTGGTTATTTATTTTGCATTGCAAGTAAAGGATTAAGCGAAATGGGGAAGGGGCCCCATTTCGATCTCTTTATGTAATGGTAGAATGTAAGCATTTAGCAGAATCCAAACCATATTGCGGGTTCCAAGGGGCCCGAGATGAGCACCGTCCAGTGAACGGTGCGAATTGAGAGGCCAGTGAGCAAATCAAATACGCAAGTTGAAGCGCATTGCGCGAGAGACGCCGCGGATTTGATATTGCGAACTGTGGGAAGGCCCTTGGCGGGGTCCGGGGCAGCGCCCCGGATGAATTCCCTATTTATACGATTTAAGCAGATCGGCCAGGAAATCTGCGACCATGCCGATGGTTTTGACTTCTGCGCGTTCCTGCGGTGAATGCGGGGAAACGACGGTTGCGCCGAATGAAATCATCTGCATATCGGGCATTTTGCTGCCGATAATGCTGCATTCCAGACCGGCATGAATGATTTCGATTTTGGGTTTGTGGCCAAAGCGATTTTCGTAAGCATCGACGCATCGTTTGAGCACGTCGGATTCCATATCGGGCTGCCATGCGGGATAACCGCCATCGGAATGCGCTTCGCCGCCAGCCAGTCGTACTGCCGCTTCGATCTTTGCGGTGAGCGTATTCAGCTTTGTGGGAACGCTCGAACGCTGGCTAGACAGGATGTGGAGCTTATCGTCTGCAATGCGCACAGATGCGAGGTTTGAGGAAGTTTCGACCAACCCGGCGACATCCTGGCTCATCGCTGCCACGCCGTGCGGATAAACGAGCATCAAATCGACGATATTGCGCAGCGTCTTGCTGTCGTATGCATCACCGGCGATATCTTTCACATGCGTTTCGACCTTGACGCCGCCGTCAGCTTTTTTGAACTCGGAGGCAAAGTGAACGCCCATTTCGCTTGCGATATCAACGATTCGCGCTGCATCTTTGGCCTGAACGGCAACATCCAGCTGTGCGTCGCGTGGAATTGCATTGTGCGCCGAGCCGCCCTTGATATCGACGAGTTTTGCATCGGGGGTTTCAGCGCAGATGCGGTCTGCAATGCGCGCCAGCAATTTGATAGCGCTAGCACGTCCGCAGTGAATCTCGCAGCCCGAGTGTCCGCCCAGCAATCCCGAAACATGGATGGAAACGACGCGCGAACCGGCAGCGAGCGGCGATTTCACAAGCGGCACTACCGATTTGGTTTCGCGTCCGCCCGCGCTTCCCACCGTAAACACGCCCTCATCCTCGCTGTCCAGATTGAGCAGAATCCGGCCCTTGAGCTGTTCGGCGCGCAGCGCATTTGCGCCCGTCATCCCGGTTTCCTCGTCGACCGTAAACAGCAGTTCAAGCTCGGGGTGCTCGATCGAATCGTCTTCGGCCATCGCCAGTGCAGTCGCCACGCCCAGCCCATCGTCAGCGCCCAGCGTCGTCTGATTCGCATGCATCCAGCCATCTTCCACGATAATCTCAATCGGGTCGGTCTGGAAATTGTGCCCCGATGATGGCGTTTTCTCGCACACCATATCCATGTGCCCCTGCAAAATCACAATCGGGCCATTCTCATAGCCTTTCGTCGCCGGCACATGAACAATCACATTCTTTACATCGTCGCAATCTACCGCAAATCCATCGGCCTTCGCGCGTTCCACCAGCCACGCCGAAATCTTCTCTTCGTGCTTTGACTGTCTGGGCACCTTCGCAATCTCGCCAAAAATCTGCATAATCCGTTCACTAAGCTGCATAACCACTCCTTTAAAAAAGCCACAAGCGGCGCAAATATCTTAAGCCAAAACGCACACAATGTCGTGCATTTATTTACAATTTGCGGGTATGATATGTGGCCGGCCCTATTGCCTGCGGCAATACGGGCACGGTGCGCGGCTATCTGCGATACGCCGCGCCAGAGACGTGCGGATCGCGCGTCTCTGCTCGCTATTGGCCTCCGGCCAATACGCTCGCCTTTCATAACAATTTAGCCTTATAATGATTTCACCAGAATATTCTGTATTTATTGGAATGAAGGATTACGGCCGCAGGCCGTCGTGATGCGCTAAAGTATATCCCGCCGACACGATGTCGGCGGGGCGACGG
>CAMKRB010000273.1 GCA_946415045.1 uncultured Myxococcales bacterium | reverse complement strand
TTCGAATTGGCAGGACAACGACTGTATTTAAACGACTCATAAATCGTCTTGCTGAGCGTTGTTTCGACGATATCACAGCAGTGATCGGCACTCTGACAATCCGCAGCAGAACACGTCACACCATAAAAATTGATATAAGACAACTGGGTCGAAAAATCTTCGGGGCAATACACCCCTTCAAATGGTTCTTCCAGTGTACATCCCAAAATCCATAAAGACGTCAACCAAAGTATACATTGAATACCTCGCTTCATCGCTGTCTCCTTGTTGAATCAGGGTCATACCGGGTACAGATTGTCATCGTGCGGCACACCAGAGTGCCGATTCTGTATAAATACAGTTATATTGCGGATTCTGCAAGATGTGTATGATGAAGTTGCGAATCGTATGCGCGCAGGCCGCTTGCGGGCGAGCACATAGATGAGCAGGCGGGCCGTATGCGCAGAGCGCATAGGCGCGCAGAGCCGTGTCAATGGCACGGCTCTATCCAAAAATATACAAATTTATACTGTCCAGCGGCGATGATAAGTGAGCCATTCGACGGCAATCAGGCCGAGGGCGATGAGGAGGGCGAGCACCCACAGATATTGCGAAGATGAGGGAAGGGCCGAGAGAAGACGGACGATCCAGGATTGATCGGGCTCTTCGGGGGTTTCGGCGAGTGTCGTTTTCATGTATTCGCGGCCATGGATTTCGGCGATGGGGCGTGCGAGGTTGGATTCGGCGGGGTTGACGAAATTTGCGGCGAATTCGAGATTGCGCGGGACGGCGATGTTGGGCGTGACTTCATAAAAGCCGGCCTGGCCACCATAGATGGTGACGGCACCGTCGTAAACGGGGAGTTTGCGGAGTATCGATTTGTCGGGAAGTGTGACGTCGACGCTTGAGATGCCGGCGGGCACTTCGACATGGAATGAGGTGCCGGTGGCGAATCCGCGCGTGGGTTCGGAATTTTCGTCCATCAGCCAGTCGATGGCGTTGATAAAGAGCACGGGCAGACCGACGCGGAAGATGAGATCGCTTTCGACCAGGCTGAAGCCGATGGCCAGCAGACGCTGATTTTCTGTGCGTTTGGTCGCCATGAGCGGGCCTTCGATGGCGCGCATCACCATGTCGTCGTTGCGGATGCCCGAGAAGACGTTGGCGCGGGAAATGTTGAGGTTTTTCAGTGCAAGCCAGCGCGCGACCTGATGTTTGCCGTTCACGCGCTCGATTACCGGCGCGGCGACCTGGGATTGTTTGAACGGCGAATCGGCAGCTTCGGGATTGATAAAGATGGCGCGGCCATGCCAGTCGGCTGTGTCGATGTTTTGGAGATTGTTGTAGGAATTGTCGAGAATGACGATATCATTGGCTGCGGCGAGTTTGGGAAGCGCGATTTGGCCTTCGGCATTGCGAATGCTCGCGTCGTCGGGCTTGACGAATGAGACGCGATAGTTTTCGTTGAGCAATAATGCGGCTTCGAGGAACAGATTGCCCGGCGTGATGCACAGGATGTTGGGTTTTGCGTAGTCCGGGATGCGGGCGTATGCGATGTTATCGGCGGGCAATGTATCGGTGAGATCCGAGGATTCGATTTCGACGACGGCGGCCATACGACTCGACCCGAGCGTGAGATTTTCGTACAGACGCAGTTCGGATGAACCGGAGGCGATGGTGAGCGTTTTTTCGCTCAGGACTTCGTGCTCGCGAGATGTATCAAGGGTTTGCTCGTTATCGCCCAGGCTCAGGATGCGCAATTTTGCGGTCACGGGATTTTCGAAACCGTTGTGAACCTTGAAGAAGACTTCGAAGGCGAGGCGGTTGGAGATGTAGCGGCGAACATTGAATGCTTCGATGTAGAGATTGCCGTTGGGAGCACCGAATGTGCGCTGCTCAAAAGCCGTGGATCGCGGAATCTGATTGGAGAGTTCTTCGGGATTTTCGAACTGGCCATCGGTAAACAGATAAATTTCCGCATTATCCTTGTCTCGCAAAAGGTTGTTGGCGAGTGCAATGGCTTTGTCGATTTCGGTAGAAGTGGCGGTGGGCTGAAGATCGCGAAGGGTGCGGTCAAGCAAGGATTTATCGGCATTGAACGGGCCGCTGACGGCGCTCACAATACCGCCGGACTGAATGATGACGGCGCGATCACCGGCCTGCATGTTATCGATGAGTTCCCGTGCGTCCTTAATGGCGCATTCGAACCGCGTACCGCAGTCGGAATCTTTTTCGTGCGACATCATCGAGGCACTTGAATCGATGATCAAAACCGCGTGGCGTTTGGCCGTATCGTCTTCCTCTTCGCGAGGATCCATCAGGGCGACAGCGATAAGGGCGGCGACGATCATCCACAGCAAAAAGCTGATAAATCGCCGCAGCCAATCGTGCCATCGGCGATAGGACGATTTGATCATGACGTCCCGCCATAAGCCGATGTAGGGCATTTCTACACGACGACGGCGTACACGAATCAGGTACAGAATCGCGACGATAATCGCGATCGCGATGAGCACCGGAGTGAGTGTCTGTGGCGTATATCCATTAAAGTTCATAGTGTTTTTTTTCTGGGGCTCTGCCCCAGACCCCGCCAAAGGGCATTGCCCTTTGGAATCCTTTACGTGATAAATACTTCCTTGGTTTAGATACTGCCAAGGCCAGCAAAGGTCGAAATGGGGCCTGTCCACAGTTCGCAATATCAAATGCGCTTCGTTTCTCGCGCAAAGCGCTTCAACTTGCGCATTTAATTTGCTCACTGGGCTCTTCATTCGCGCCATTCACCGGATGGCGCTCATTCCGGCCCCCCCATTCCGC
Source organism: uncultured Myxococcales bacterium (assembly GCA_946415045.1). Lineage (GTDB taxonomy): Bacteria > Myxococcota_A > Bradymonadia > UBA4248 > UBA4248 > UBA4248. Next base: position 2,675 of record CAMKRB010000273.1, on the reverse strand, counting down.
TAAAATCCTCATGATGAGGTATGTTTTACTGACGTATATCCATTAAAGTTCATAGTGTTTTTTTCTGGGGCTCTGCCCCAGACCCCGCCAAAGGGCATTGCCCTTTGGAATCCTTTACGTTTCATTGAGTATTTTAAGCTATGTTATACGAGTGTGGATATTTTCTGGCAGCTGTTGCAGTTATTTGTTTGAGAATCGTTATTCGTTATTCACTATTACGTATTCACTCATCCATGGCTTCGCAGAATTAAGTGAATAGTGAATAGTGAATTACAATGAGCTAGTAAATCCATAAGTATCTACACATAAACACGCTGGTTAAACAGATCCTTACTTTAAGAACCCTCCGGCGCGGAAGACTTTAAGAACGATTTCGTCAAAAGGCACTGCGACAGGCGTTCGGAAATAGAGCATGTGCCGTGAGACACAATAGGCCTCCATTTTGAGGCATAGCGCTTCAAAAGCGGCTTTGTATTTCGACAAGAGCCGGGGCGTCATGGTCAGATCGAGTCTTTCGCCGGTTTCGGCGTCGACGAGCGACACATCGCCATGCACACCGGGATCGAACTCGGTTTCGTCCATGATGTGGATGACGTAAGTCTCGAATTGCTGATAATGCAGGAAATTCAAAGCATTTTCGTAACCGGCGGGGTTGTAGAAATCGCTGAGCACCACGGCAACGCCACGGCGTTTATTCTGGCTGGCGAACGATTTAAATGCTTCTTCGAATGACGTCTGGCCGGTGCCTTCGAGTTTTTCGAGAAACTGGAAGATTTTGTAGATTTGGCCGCGGCCGCTGGTGAGCGGAAGCCTGTCGATCACGTTGCCATTAAATGCGGCATAACTCACGCGATCCTGGTTGCAAAGGCCGATAAATCCAAGTGCCGCCGCCATTTTCTTAGCGTAATTGAGCTTGGCGTCGTCGTTGAAATGCATCGATCCCGAGCAATCGATGAGAAAATAGATGGCCAAATCCTCTTTTTCCTCGAACAGGCGAACGAGGAGTTTTTCGGTGCGCGCATAGACGCGCCAATCGAGCGCACGGAAATCGTCGCCCGGCGCATAATTGCGGTGATCGGCGAACTCCATGCCCGATGCGACTTTGCGCGTTTTGCGCTCGGCCCGAAGCTTCCCCGTGAAGACCTTTTTGGACATCACATAGAGGTATTCAATTTTTTTCAGAAATGCTTCGTCGAAAAGCTTCATACTCGTTTAATTCAGCCTTGTTTATCGAAATGCTTCATTAGACGGCTTGCGCCGTAAGCATCATATAATTGCGCGGCTACGCGCCGCAGGCGGTTAGGGGGTGTGCCACAACGTGTGGGGCGGATTATATGATTGACGCTCGCACGGGCGATCACTCGGGGCAGCCTATATTAACTATGTTTCGCCGTTGTTCACTATTCACTATTCGCTATTCACTAATCTTTCGCCGTTTCTTTCGTATTCTTAATGATATCCTTGATGATATCATCGGTCTGGATATTCTCTGCCTCGCCCTCGAAGCTGAGGATCGTTCGGTGGCGCAGTGAGGGAATGGCTGCAAACCGGATATCGTCGTTCGATACGTTAAACCGGCCATCGAAAATCGCGTGTATTTTAGCCGCTTTGATGATGGACTGAGCGCCTCGCGGCCCCGATCCGACGCGCACATACTGCTTAACCATTTTGGTCGCTTCGTCGAGTTCCGGATGCGTTGCCAGCATGATTTTGAGCGCATAATCCTGTACATGCGGTGCAATGGGGACTTCGGCCGCCAGCTCGCGCAATTGCAGGATTTCTTCTTTTGTCATCACGACGCCGACCTTGGGCGATTTACCCGATGTCGTGCGATTGAGGATTTCGTGCAGCTCATCTTTTTTGGGGAATGGCACGTTAATCTTGAACAGGAATCGATCGAGCTGGGCTTCGGGCAACGGATAGGTTCCTTCCATATCGAGCGGATTCTGCGTCGCCATTACGAAAAATGGCGCATCCAGCTTATAGGTTGTCGTACCGACCGTCACGCTCTTTTCCTGCATGGCTTCGAGCAAAGCCGACTGTGTTTTGGGCGTCGCACGGTTGATTTCGTCGGCCAACAGAATATTGGTAAACACAGGCCCTTTCTGGAACTGAAAGACCTTGTTGCCGCTGCCGTCGTCGACGATCATGTTCGATCCCAGGATATCACTCGGCATCATATCGGGCGTGAACTGAACGCGGCTGAACTTGCAGTCCAATGCTTCCGAAAGCGTCCGAACCAGCATCGTCTTGCCCAATCCCGGTACGCCTTCGAGCAATACCTGTCCATCGGCCAGCAAACATAATATTACGCCGTCAATGACTTCGCGCTGACCCACGATCATGCGACCAATTTCGTTGCGCAAAGTCGTGATCTTCGCGCCAAATTCCGCTACTTCCGCTGCAATATCCCGCGACATTTCGTCTCCTTTTTTTGATATTTCCTGTGGGGGAGGGGCTTTCTTTTGTGCCAAAAGAAAGCGCCTCCCCCACACCCCCTCCAGAAAGAAAAGCAATAGGATTAATGATGTTCCTCTTGTGCTGAGGTCAAATAATTACGGCCGCAGGCCGTCTTGATGCGCTGCGAAATATCCCGCCGACACGATGTCGGCGGGGCGTCGATACAACGCCCTGGATGGCGTTTTTTTTGCGCACTAAAGCCGGTATTGAACCCA
>CAMKRB010000272.1 GCA_946415045.1 uncultured Myxococcales bacterium | reverse complement strand
TTCTACTCATAGCATAGAGCTTTAAAAAAAAACAGCACAAAGTTAACGCCTATGGGTAGGGGGGCCCCCTACCGACCCCCGCCAACGTCGTGTTGGCGGGATAGTCGTTAGCTCATCACGACGGCCTGCGGCCGTAATACTTGGTTCTGCGCAGATACACATTTCACGTATAAAGTCAAGCTTAGGGCTGAATGGTTACGAATTGTTATCGTCTTTTAGATAAAAATAGTTATTTCTTGCAATAATTTTGCACTCCAATTATCGTATAAAGAAGTCTATTCAGCGTTACCGCTGGGGTTTGGAATATTATTTAAAAAAGAGAAGGAACCATCATGAGCAGAAAAGTATTGTTGTTGTTTGTCGCATTATCTATGGCAGGTTTGTATGGTTGTGGTGATGACAAAAAGAAGGATGAACAACCACAAAGTAATACAACTACCACATGTGACAAAAACCAATGTAACGGCAATATATCAATTTACTGTGTCGGCGACACACCACAGACACAGGACTGCGGTGCCGCAGGCTGCAACCAGGAAACTGGTCTGTGCAACACGGATACACCGCAGAAATGTGATAAGAACTATTGTAACGGCAATATATCGGTTTATTGTGTCGGCGACACACCACAGACACAGGACTGCGGTGCCGCAGGCTGCAACCAGGAAACTGGTCTGTGCAATGCAACGCAGACATGTCAGAGGAGCTATTGCAACGGCGATACGTCAGTCTTTTGTCTGAACGGCGAAGAAACCCTTCAGGGATGCGGCACCGCAGGCTGCAATCAGGAAACTGGTCTGTGCAATTCATCGCATGGCCAGACGAATCAGGAAGAAGGCTGTAAGAAGAATACATGTAATGGCGCGATCGCCAATCTGTGCCAGCGTGATGGTTCGGTCTATCCTATCGATTGCGGCACTGCCGGCTGCAATGAACTCAGCGGTGTTTGCAATGCGCCGAATGTCAATGGCCCGGCACAGTGTTCAAAGAGCACGTGCAGCGGCCGCATTTCCAATATGTGCGTGAACGAAACCACCATCCTGATGGACTGCGGCGATGCAGGATGCAACGAGACCACTGGTCTGTGCAATACACAGCAGCACCAGGAATGCACCGACAGTGTATGCAATGGCAGCATTTCTTTGTTATGCCTGAACAAAGTGCCAGTTCCCGTCGACTGCGGTGTTCTGGGATGCGACGAAGCTACCGGCAAATGCAATACCCACAGCACCACAGAACCGCAATGCGAACGTGATTCATGTTCCGGCAATATCCTCAATATCTGTGCGTCTGGAACCATTGCTTCCAGAGACTGCGGTTCAGATGGCTGCGATCCTGTCCGGCTCATGTGTAATTCTAGCTCTTCGCAGGTCAACGAATGCGAAGAGAGCAAATGTATCGGCAACGTCCTGAATTTCTGCAAGAATCAAACGCTGTTCACCATCGACTGCGGCTCACTGGGCTGCAATTCGGATACGCTCACATGCAATACCAATGCGCCGACACCTCACGGTGCACTCACCTATGGCGGAAAAGTCGGTGATGCCTGTGATACACCAAACTACAAACAGTCGTGCATTAACGAAGGCAGAGGCGCACTCTATTGTGATAATGGCACCGTAAAGCAGCTGTTCTGCTCAAGCTGCCAGGATGCCGGTTACGATACATCCAAGCCACTGCAGGTCTTTTGTGAGAATGGATCCATCCATTCGTCAGATCTGACCGAGGGCGGAAATGTAGGCGATTCATGCAGCAAAGCAAACTACAAATCGACTTGTATCAATGGCGGCAGCAATGCGCTGGTTTGTTGGAATGGTGAGGTTGCGCAATGGGATTGCTCCAGCTGCGAAGATGCCGGCTGGAACCCCGAAAAACCGCTCGAAATCAAATGTGAAAAGAAAGTGCCCGATCTGACCGAAGGCGGCAATATCGGCGATGCCTGCAGCAGAAATATCTATAAACAGACATGCATCAACGGCGGTGCCAATGCGCTGGTCTGCTGGAACAACGCAGTGACCCAGTGGGACTGCGCCAGCTGCGATGATGCAGGCTATAACCCCGAAAAGCCACTGCAGGTCAACTGCCCCAAGGCTTTACCCGAAACTTGTGTAACATCGGCTGGACAACCCGGTGTGGATTGCTGCAACTCAGATACCTATCAGGTGTCGTGCATCAACGGTAATGCCAATGCCCTGATTTGCAGCGGCGGCATGGTCAAACAATGGGATTGCGCAGAAAATGTTTGCTCGGTTTCGGAAGACAATCGGGTCACCTGCCCCAAAGCAGCTTCGTCATGCGCCACAATCGGCGGCAATGCAGGCGATTGCTGTGACGAAGCGCTATACCAGAACACATGCATCAACGAGAACGCCAATGCACTCGTCTGCCGTAATGGCAAGATCAAAAAATGGACATGCGCAGACAACCACTGTGAAATCAACGGCAACGATGTCGATTGCCCGATGGAAACCACGACGACAGACTGCGTGACAGAAAACGGCACCCCCGGTGTGGATTGCTGCAAAGCCAGCACCTATCAGGTTTCCTGTTCCAATGACCATGCCCATGCATTGATATGTGCACAGGGAAAGGTCAAACAATGGGATTGCGCCGACAATATCTGTTCTGTAACCGATAACAGGGTATATTGTCCGTCCGAGAGCTCGTCGTCATGTGCCTCAACCGGCGGAAATGAAGGCGACTGCTGCGTCGCAGGCAGCTATGAAAATACATGCATCAATGGTAACGCCAATGCAATGGTCTGTATGAACGGCACCATCAAAAAGTGGACATGCGCAGACAACCATTGTGTAATCGACGAAAACGTCGTCGACTGCCCGAAAGATAGCGGCGGACAGACATGCGAGACAACCGGCGGAAATCCAGGCGACTGCTGTGACGAAGAATACTATCAGAACACCTGCATCAACAGCAATGCCAACGCGCTGGTTTGCCGCAACGGCAAAATCAAAAAGTGGACATGTGCAGACAACCACTGCGAAATCAATGAGAACGAGGTAGATTGCCCGATAAGCAGCTCCACCACCGAATGCGTCACGATCGGCGGTATTGCCGGCACAGACTGCTGTGATGTAAACACCTATCAGCCGACATGCATCAACGAGAATGCCAATGCACTGATTTGTTCACAGGGCCGGGTAAAACAGTGGACTTGCGCAGATAGCGTCTGTTCAGTTACAGGCAAACAGGTGAACTGCCCGGCCACCAGCGCTTCGTGCGCAACCAGCGGCGGAAATCCTGGTGAATGCTGCGACAAAAACACCTATCAGCCAACGTGCATCAACAGCAACGCCAATGCGCTGATTTGTGCCAGCGGTGTGATTAAGCAGTGGAACTGCGCAGACAACCAGTGCTCGATTTCGGGCGCTACGGTGAACTGCCCCGAACCGCAGGATCCCACATGTCCCATAATCGGCGGCAACATTGGTGACTGCTGTCAGAATGCCTATTATCAGGTATCGTGCAGCAGCGATAATTCAACTGCGCTCATCTGCTCCAACCGAAAGGTCAAGCAGCTCACGTGCGCAACCAACAGCTGTTCCATCGCGGACAACTATGTTACCTGCAACTAATCAATCATAGCCAGGGCTCTCCTGGCTTTGGCTGTGGGTGAGCGATAGAGCGAGCCCACTATCATGATGCCAGTGGGTGAGCCCCGCCAACAGACTGGCTAACGATTAGAACTGAAAAGACCAACACGGTTGCCGTACATCGCCAGTCCAACAAAAAAAGGCCGGGCGTATCGCAGATAGCCCGGCCAGACGGCGTATGGCCCGCAGGGCCATAGCCGGCATACTTAAAAATACAAACAGCGCTATTTCAGGAACAGGTCGTAGCGAGCACCGAAGACGATGTTAAACCCGAGTGTTTGAATCGAGTTTTCGTCGAGGCGGCGGCCATTGATGTCGCGGGCGTCCTGAAGCGTTGAATCGGCGCGATCGAGACGGCTGAAATCGGCATAGAACTGCAGGCCAACGACGACGCTGAGTTCGGGAACACTGGGAATGACCCACACAAATGCGCCCATCAGGCCGATTTCGAGGGTTTGCATATCCCAGTCGAAATTGGCGACGCGGCCGCTGTTGGAGACCAGGTTGTAGGCTTTGCCCAGGGTCTTGTCGAATGCTTTCTTGTCGTAATCGATGGCGGCCGATCCGAAGCCGTAATTCATCCATACGCCCAGATCGATGATTTCCTTGGCCAGGTAACGGGCCGTAATACCAATCGACGGATACTGTGTGGTCAGGGAGCGATCTTTCATCTTGAGCGCGTAGGTGAGTTTCGTCTGATCGAGCTGCTGGTTGAGCATGGTCCAGTTGAAATTGAGACCGACCGCCGCACCATTTTTGAATCTGAAGAGGACGCTCGTCTGGAGACCGCCGGCGACGTTGAATTCGCTGTCGCCTAATGAGGCTTTGTCGATGAATGTTCCGCCACCGCCAAGCTTGCCAAGCAGTTCAAATTCGACCGCCTGAGCTGAGGCCTGGCTGCTGAATCCAAAGCCAGAGATGAAAATGGTCGCAAATGCCAGTAGCGTTAAAAAGCACTTTTTCACAATAAACTCCTGTGTTTAAAGATTTCATGCGGTCAAAAACTTGCCCGGAATCTGATTTATGATTGAATAAGGCCGCACATTGAGTGCCTGGCAAAGGAGATGCGGAAGTGAGTGGCACAATCGGACGAATAATTACCAGGATGGTTCTGACAACGGCTGTATTTGCGGCCCCGGGATGCAATTCAGCCCATACCGAATCGATCGCGGAACCCAATCAGACTATTATTAGCACTCACAAAGAGATAATTCAATTAAAGCGTAGACCGGATTATTTTTCGGGCGAAGTCCGCAGGCAGTATCTGATACGCCAGGCATCCGAAATGATGAGGAAAGACGCGCCCGAACTAACTCGCGTATTCTATCGCTCGCCCGAAGAAAAAAATATGTCTTTTTCGATTGGTGACACGCGTGACGGCTATCTCATCAATGGTCAGCCGCTGCCTGCCCCCAGTCTGCTGCTGCGGCAGCTGCCAGTTCAGTACGAGCGCGGCATTGCCTATGGCACCCCAAATCTCATCACCATTCTGGTTGATACCGCGCGGACGATGCAGAAAAAATATCCCGGCACCATCATGTATCTGGGCAATATGGGGCTGCGCGAGGGCGGCGATATCCCCTATTCGGTGAGCCACAATTCGGGACGCGATGCCGATATCGCGTTCTATCTCAAAGACGAAAACGGGAAATTCGCAAATCCGCGCAATATGTACAAAATGTCGGCGCATTTGCAGGCTCGCAGCCCCGATGGTGTCTATACGTTCGACATCGAAAAGAATACGACCCTCGTCGAAACGCTGCTCACACATCCCAAAATTCATGTGCAGTTCATTTTTCTGGCCAAGCATCTGCGCACCGCAATTCAGCGCGAGCTCGTCAGACGCGAGGCTTCCGAGGAACTGCTCGCCAG
>CAMKRB010000271.1 GCA_946415045.1 uncultured Myxococcales bacterium | reverse complement strand
CATCCACCGGTACTTGCTATCCAGACTGCGCTCCGGGTTCGAAACAATGCAACGGAAATATTCCACAGACATGCAGCAGCTCCGGAAGCTGGACAAATGGCACAACCTGTACTTATGGATGTAATACATCCAATGGAGAATGTTATCCAAACTGTGCACCGGGTTCGAAACAATGCAACGGAAATATTCCACAGCTGTGCAATAGCTCAGGCAATTGGACAGAGGGTTTAGCATGCAGCACATCCAATCAAATTTGCAGTGCGGGCGATTGTACCGATTGTAGTTCAAATCAACATGTTTATAACAACACATGTGAAGATGACAGTCCATTCAATTGCAATTCACATGGAAATGAGTGCGGCTTAAATGAAATATGCAGTTCAGGGTCTTGTACAAGCTGCGGCACACGATATCATGTCTACGGCAACACATGCGAAATTAATGATTCCTCCAATTGCGGTTCTCATGGTAAAATCTGCATCCCCAACGATTTTCCGAACAGTTTAAGTGTTACATGCAATGTCAGTTTAGGCCAATGCGATGTCAAGAGATGCCAATCGGGGTATACAGTGGATTTATTAACAAACTCATGTATAAGCACCTGTGTAGCGCAAGGTAAAGTTGATTGTGGTGGTGGAACATGTTGCCAATGCGCTGCAGCATGTCCAGGGGGCGGACATAAAAGCATAACGCCAATAGTTGCACAATGCCTTGCAGTTTCATGTGGTTTGGACCCAAATAATTAAACAACTGGATCAAATATAAAGTTAAATATACAAATCTGCCAGTGCTGATCAAAGTGTGTCATTTGCCATCGCGTATCGGGCGCAAGCCCGATAGCGAGGCCCAAATCAACCCAAAGCCGCGTATTTCGCCACCAGGGCGAAATAGCGGCTTTTTTGTGGCGCGTATTTCGCGACAGCGAAATAGCGACACTCCAAAATAACCCTTGAAAAAATCCCGCAAGTGATTATATGGGCGCATAGCGAGCGCAGGTGTTCGCATGAATGGGAGAGGCTATGGAGCAAACAGATTCGAGAGTCGCCGTGATTGGCATCATCATCCAGGATCTTGACGCTGCATCCGATCTCAACGAAATCATCCACGAATACCGCGATATCGTGCTGGGACGCATGGGCATCCCCTATCGACAAAAGAACATTCACATCATGAGTATTGCCGTCGACGCGCCGGCAGCTGCCATCAGCGCATTAACCGGAAAAATCGGCCGTCTGAAAGGCGTGACCGTCAAAACCGCTTATGCGCCATTGCCAGAATAAAGCGCGACTTATCCACCCTGCTGACGGGAAAGCGTCACACCTGCCCCGAAAGGAAAGAAAAAATGTTTGATCCCAAATCGCTGAAAGCCCCGGAGTTTATCGACCACCAGGAAGTGCTCGATTCATTGGCATACGCCGATGAGAACAAGAACAATCGCGCCGTGCTCGACGAAATCATCGCCAAAGCCCGTCAGCACAAAGGTCTTTCGCATCGCGAAGCCTCCGTGCTGCTCGCCACCGACGACCCCGAAATCAACGCCCAAATCTTCGAGCTCGCCCGCGAAATCAAAAAAGCCTACTACGGCAACCGCATTGTATTGTTTGCGCCGCTGTATCTTTCCAACTATTGTATCAATGGCTGCGTCTACTGCCCGTATCATCTCAAGAATAAGCATATTCCGCGCAAAAAGCTCACGCAGGAAGAAATCGAACGCGAGGTAATCGCGCTTCAGGATATGGGCCACAAGCGGCTCGCCATTGAATCCGGCGAGGATCCAAAGAACAATCCGATTGAATACATTCTGGAAAGTATTAAAACGATATATAATATCAAGCACAAGAATGGCGCGATTCGCCGTGTAAATGTCAATATTGCGGCAACGACGGTCGAAAACTACAAAAAGTTAAAAGATGCCGGCATCGGCACCTATATATTGTTCCAGGAAACCTATCACCGCGAATCGTACGAAAAACTGCATCCGACGGGCCCCAAACACGACTACTGCTACCATACCGAGGCCATGGATCGCGCGATGGACGGCGGGATTGACGACGTCGGACTTGGGGTGCTGTTTGGACTGGAGCTGTATCGATATGAATTCTGTGCGCTTTTGATGCATGCCGAACATCTGGAAGCCGTTCACGGCGTCGGGCCGCATACCATCAGTTTTCCGCGTGTCAAGCGCGCCGATGATATCGATCCCAACGCATTCGACAACGGCATTTCGGACGACACGTTTATCAAGATTATTGCCTGTGCGCGCGTGGCCGTGCCCTACACCGGCATGATCATCTCGACGCGGGAAAGCAAGGAAGTGCGCGAACGCGCCCTCGAGGTCGGCATCTCACAAATCAGCGGCGCATCGCGAACGAGCGTCGGCGGCTACGTCGACGAAGAGCCCGAAGACGAATCGTCCGCACAATTCGACGTTTCGGACAAACGCACGCTCGATCAGGTCATCTCGTGGCTGATGCAGCTTGGGTATGTGCCGAGTTTCTGCACCGCATGCTACCGCGAAGGCCGCACCGGCGACCGGTTTATGGCGCTGTGCAAATCCAACCAAATCCTCAATTGCTGCCATCCCAACGCACTGATGACACTCAAGGAATACCTGCAGGATTACGCCAGCCCCATCACCAAACTCATCGGCGACAAGCTCATCCAGAACGAACTCGGCACCATCCCGAACCAGAAAATCCGCAGTTTCGTCGAGAAAAACCTCGTCAAAATCGAAAACGGCGAACGCGATTTCAGGATTTAAGTACAGAACTGGCGGCGTGTCAGGTATGCCGCCAGTTTTCGACATTTTTACATGTAACTAATTGATTTCGTTTGATATTTTTTAAATTACATTATTCAGATGCAGAAAATGCGCGCTCGAATTCAGGTTTTCAAAAATTCAGCGTGACGAAGCGCACATAACGATTTATATCGCAACACATTGTTTTTATTCAATTTTTCTGAATTGTAAGGTGGGTATATCGAACGACGGTTCTTCAAAGTGCAGGACATCTCCGACGATGTGATAGCGCACGCCATAATCATCGATATCTGGGATGCGCATATGCATTTCGGTTCGGTATAATCCCATGCTTGGATGATATTCGATCCAGTAATTACCTTCATATTGCCGGGCCCATTTGGTACCGCGCATCATCCAGAACGCGTACATGCCGTCAGCGGTGAACTCATACCGCATCAAGTACGAAGTATTGATACTTTCCCAAACGCCGACCAAATCGCTGGCCGAACCATCACAAGCAGATGTCAGATTCATGGAATTCTCCTGCCAACCGGTCCGAAGCTCCGCGTGTGCGCACTGTAAATTTCCTGGCGCATCATCCCCTGCGGCGCATCCGTTCGCGCCCCCCAGCCACACGCAAGCCACCGCACAAACCAACCATTTTTTGCACATCGCAACCTCCTGGAAACAGGCGGACCATTCCGCACAAACGGGCAACCGTTGCGCCGTTTAAAGAATGATGCGGTGCAAAGCGCATTTGTGACGAAAAAAAATGCAATGTGTGCGTATAAGTGGCCGCGGCTATCGGCTGACGCCGATACGCCTTGCGGTGGCTCGCTATCGGCTGTCGCCGATACGCGCGCCAAAACGCATGATTACAGCTTGTTGAATGCCCCGAGTGCCGATTCATCAACGGGAGCATGGTTCGAAATGATATAAACCGCACGGCGATTCTGTTCGTTAGGTGTCTCATCCTCAGTTTTTACGGCCAAATCGCGCTCCCCAACGCCGCGATAATAAGCAGGCACTTTGAGCCCATGTTTGCGGAACCACATTGCAATGGCTTTGGCGCGTGCGGTGCTGAGCTTATCATTGGCCGCTGCCGATCCGACGGTATCCGTATGGCCGGTGATATACAAGTCGACAGCCACCTGGGACATGCGTGCGATGATTTCGTTAATTTTATCGAGCGATTCCTGCAGATATTTTTCCTGATCGGGACGGACGGCATGTTTTGCGGTATCGAATACGATATCGGTATGCGGAATCTGGAAATAGACGATGGTGCTGTTTGCCCAGGCACCGGAACCGTCTTCGACGCGGATTTCGATTACCGCAGGGCGTTTATTGGTCGGCGTCCACGACAGCTTGATATCTTTCTGGTTGTCCACAGCAGTCTCTACCGAATCGATGGCGGATCCGTCTTCAGCAGTCACTTTGATCGACGCATTCTGAACGGGACGATTGGTATGGAGCATGACATCGCTCACATCGGGGGTGAGTGCGCGCAAATCGATATTCATCGAAAGCGCAGCGGTTGAAACGTATTCATGCGTTCCTTTGGCGCGCACGGCACTGCCAAGCGATGTCTGAGCCGTAATATCGACGCGGCACTGATAGCGGCCGAGCGGCTGTTTCCACGAAATGGTCTCGATTTGCCCGGAGGTCATCGATCCGATGCTCCGCATCACCGTCTGCGGCCCACAGTCGGCGATGGTAATTTTAACATTCTTAAGTGAATCGCCTGCCACAACACGCAGCTGAGCCGGCTGGCTGTCCAGATGCTGCTGCAGCATTTCATATTTCAAAGCGTCCTGAGCGTTTGCCAGTCCGGCACCCATCAACAGGGCACAAAGCCCGGCACATCCTATCAAACCTTTATTCATGGCTGACTCCTGCCATTTGCAGCCCAAAGGCTGCGGGTTAAAACCAGAGGCTGGCGCGGATTCGGCATCGACACAGCCCCTCCGGCCGAGGTCTTTATGCCACGATTATGCCCAATTTGTTACAGATTTTCGATCAAAAATGCGTTTTCGCTGTCATCTGTACCCTAAATACTTGTGAAAAAGATAAAATGAGTAGATAATTGTTTCCGGATGCTTTGGGCATTCTGTTTGACCTTCAATGAATGAATTATGGCACTCGATCGAAATCACTACATAGGCAAGGTACTTTCTGGCGGCTATCGCATCAACCGCTTTGTGGGTTCTGGTGCATTTGCTTACGTCTATCAGGCGACGGCGCCGGATGGAACGATATGCGCGGTAAAGATCCAGTACAACCTGGTGGCCGACGCCAGAACACGATTCAGCCGGGAGATCAAGGTTCTCAAAGAGCTGCCGGCAAACGACTACCTCGTCAAATACTACTCCGACGGCATCACCCCCGAAGGATTTCCATATCTCGTCATGGAATTTGTTGACGGCACCACACTCAAGGAAGCGCTTAAAGTAAAAAGCATGGATTTCTCCATTAACTCTTTACCTCTTGCCAAAATTTAAAACCAACAAAAAACAAGCCAATGCGTAATTGCAAAGGCCTGTTTTTTGTGGATTAGAAGGACATCAACGCGAGCTGACCATCCATTACTGAACCCTTCTTAATCCGCACGGGCTTGATTCCCCGTACAAACTCAAAGAGCTTATTGAACTCGTTATTCAATACAGCAATGGCAGCTTCTGCAGACTGCCCTTCCATTTCCGCAAGGTACTTCTTTATGAAGTCCTTGCGAGAAGACGTAAGCAAATTT
>CAMKRB010000270.1 GCA_946415045.1 uncultured Myxococcales bacterium | reverse complement strand
TTATCTGATTTGTCTGATTTATCTGATTTGTCTGATTTATCTGATTTATCTGATTTGTCTGATTTATCGGATTTATCTGATTTGTCTGATTTATCTGATTTATCTGATTTGTCTGATTTATCGGATTGTTCAGGGCTATCTTCGATTTCAGACTTATCCAGTTGTTCAGATTTGTCGGTTTCGGATTTATCGCGTTTTTCAGCTTCAGCTCTTTCGCGTCTTTCAGCTTCGGCTTTTTCACGTTCGCGTTTCTGATCAGGATATTCGGGTCTGTGGTGGTAGAAAGCGTTGAGGATGCCAAGCAGCGCATTTGCAATATCGTTCAAATCGCGCAGCGTCAAATCGCATTCGTCGAATTGTCCGTCAGTAAATTTATGGTTAATGAGCTTTCGGACGAGAACAGAAATTTTATCTGGGCTTTTATCCGGCAAAGATCGGACTGCGGCCTCAACCATATCCGAAACCATACAGATGCCGGTTTCGCGGGTTTGCGGTTTTGGTCCCGGGTATCTGTAATCTTCTTCCCTCACGCGATCCTGTTGTTCCTTGGCGCGCTGATAAAAGTATTCGATGCGGCTGGTACCGTGGTGCGTGGCAATGAAGTCCATGATATCCTGCGGTAATTTGTATCTGCGGGCAATTTCGAGACCATCGCGTTCATGCGTTTTTAGAATCAGTGCGCTCATATTGGGTCTGAGGCGGTTATGTGGATTGTCGCCGCGCTGATTTTCCGCGAAATACTGGGCGTTTTTAACTTTTCCAATATCGTGATAGTAGCCGCCGACGCGGGCGAGTATGGCATTTGCGCCAATGGCTTCGGCTGCGGCCTCGTTGAGCGATCCAACCATAATGGAATGCTGGTAGGTGCCCGGTGCTTCGATAAACAGAGTCTTTAATGCCGGATGTTCAAGATTCGACAATTCGAGCAGCTTGTTGGATGTGACATAACCAAAGACACTCTCTGCCAGAGGGAGTCCTATCATCACACAACCCATCGAGAGCACGCCGCTCACAAAGCCGAGGATGGCGATCATTGCATAATCGAACCAGGTCATGTTCGATCCCTGAACCAGGTAAAGCGCAACGCTGACGACTGCATCGATGATACCGATGAGCATGCCATACCGGTAAATCATATTGCTGCGTTTGGGGCGCTCCATCAGCAAACAGCCCACAATAGCGCAAGCAATGGTGTAGCATAACAGCGAGATGTTTTCTTCGACAATGAGACCGGTAAGGATGATCGAAACGACGGCAAACAAATAGGCATAGGAACGATCCAGGATCGATCGCATCAGCATGGGGCCGGCCGAGAACGGGAAAAAGAGCAGGATAGAGTAGGGCCAGTGATAGACTGAATCCAGCACGTTGCACAGCAGATCTGCCAGTTTTAAAGCTGCGACATAGACCAGCACTCCCGTTGCAAAATAGATGATATCGCGATTTTTTTGCCGCCTTCCGCTCGATGCGAGGATCGATTTCCACGACAGCAAGAAGAGGATGGACATGATCAGAATCAGTCCCGTCCAGTGCGCGAATGCATTGTCTGAGTCGCCCTGATTCTGTGCGATTTCTTCGAAAATCTCGTAATGTGACTGGCGAATGGGATCGCCCCGGCCAACAATTGTCTGGCCTTTTTTATATTCTTCAATGACGCTGAGTTCGGCGGTTTTGTCACTGACATTCTGTCGCTCGCGCTGTGTGGCGGCTTCGTCATACGTCAGGTTGGGGCGCACAAACTGTTTGAAATACATCAAAAAGCTTTCGGGCGCATTGGCGAACTTTTCGCGAATGAGTGTGGAAACGAGTGATTCACTCGCAGATAGCGTTGAGATCGTTGATTTCTCCGATTTGCTGACGGTTTTTTGTTTCTTTTCTCCACCCTCATACCATTGGACATTCAGCTGCGTGACGTTTTCGATATCCTGGGTTGCCGAAACGATCATGCGATTGAGCACGACATCGAACACCTGGAGCAGCCCGTCTTCGGTCATCTCGGAAAAACCATCCGAAACCAGCCAGTTATAGAGGGTATCGTCGATGACATACCCCATGTCGTGAACGAAATCTTCCTGGTGATCTTTCGTCCATTTGACGAGTGCTTCGGATATCTCTTCCTGAGTGACTGCACGTGTCGACAGGTAATCTGCGAACAATGATTCGTCTGCATATTTGGCGAGCAAAAGATCAGCCCAGGCTTGTCCTTCGGGGCTTTCCTGCGCGTGAACTGCGCCATTCTCAAGTGGAACGCGCGTTTTCGACAATCGCGCACTTTCCTGGGCCATGCCGTTGCGCATCAGTTCAAATGCGGAACGAATATGCTCGATCGTTGTATCCCTGTAGGCACGATCCCATTTGTAAATGGGCAGAACTTCGGCAACGCGCTGTTCACGGATCTTGTCGGTAGCCTCGCGATCTATCCTTTTGAATGTAAAATCTCGCGGTGCCTTGTAATCAAAAGCCGCAATCGTCCCAATATCCGATTTATGGATGATGCCGACATCTGTGCCCAGATTACTGCCTGTAATCAGAACAATGCACACCATCACGATGGCGATGAATCCACCCACAAGAATCGGATTGTCGATTTGCCATTGCAAAAAACGCGATCGTTTTTTCTTTTTCGATATTTTATCAAATGTCAGTGAATCACGCTGACGATGCTCGTCCATAAAGCCTCTTATTTTTCTGTATCGATGGTATCGATATCACGTTTGTTCGTTTCGTGTTTGTGCGCTGCTTTATCGTATGCGACGACGATTTTCTGCACGAGTGGATGACGCACGATATCGCTTTCATTCAGGCGGATGATTGAGATGCCGTCGATATTGGCCAGGATTTCGACGGCTTGCGCAAGTCCGGATCTGGCGTCGCCGGTTAAATCGGTTTGGGTCAGATCCCCGGTGACGATGGCTTTCGATCCAAATCCAAGTCTGGTCAGGAACATCTTCATTTGTTCCTGTGTTGAATTCTGGGCTTCGTCCAATATCACAAATGCGCTATTCAGTGTTCTTCCCCGCATGAATGCAAGGGGAGCGACTTCAATCGCACCCTGGCTCATCCAGTGCTGCGCGCGATCGACATCGACCATATCGTATAATGCGTCGTACAATGGCCGAAGATACGGATTCACTTTCTCGGCCATATCGCCCGGCAAAAATCCCAGTCGCTCCCCGGCTTCGACTGCTGGCCGCACCAAAATAATGCGCTTCACTCGTTTGCGCATCAGGGCATCGACTGCCATGGCCATTGCCAGATACGTTTTCCCTGTGCCTGCTGGTCCCACACCAAAGACGACATCGTCACGACGAATCGCTTCGACATACGCTTTCTGGTTTTCGGTTTTCGCGCGAATCACTCGCTTGTCACTGGTCACCAGCACACAGGCCGAATTCGCACCTCCTTCACCGCCGGCATGTACCAGCGCCAGCTGTTCCGATATTTCCGAAGCCGTGATTTCACGATTTGTGCTCGCTTCTTCATACAGCGTCACCAGGACTTTCTGGGCAGCTTTGATGCTGTCACCAGGTCCGGTGATCCTCACCATATTGCCATCTGCCTTGATTTCAATATTCAGCGTGCTTTCCAAAAAACGCAGGTTCGTTTCCCGCGTTCCAAACAGCAGCTTTGCCGCCGGCAGGCTCGGAAACTCAATTTCCGTTATCGGCATATCTTCTCCATTCGTTCATTTTCACTGCGACAACAATCGCTTTCGCTGTCGCACCCCTCGCTCTCCTGTTTCTCCTTTTGGTTACCCCCAAAATATTCCACAATACGCCATTTGCACGCTTTTGACCATTGGCAATATGATTTTTCAATGTCAGATGGGCAATAATATCCTCCTTACTGGATGTGACGCGTGGAAAATGGCATCTTAATGAGGGGGGACTTAATTGTTATGCGGTAGTTTGAATTTCCCGATTCATTTGGTATAATCAAGCACGGTAAAAGGTAACGCCGTAAATCTATCTCAGCATTATTTGTCAAGGGTTCCAACGCACTTTTGTTCAGGGTTTCAACTATGATTCCAATTAAAAGAAGAATTATCTTATTTAGTTTTTTGGCTTGTCTTGCCACTGGGTGTAGCGATGACAATGAACGCAGCCAAGACGCATCCTGCAGCATTGGGCAAGTGCTCAGCCCGGATGAAAACGTGTGCATGTGTGATGCCGACAATCACTGGGTAAATAGCGGCAACACCTGTAAATGCGCGGGCGGATATGCCTTGAACGCCACAAAGGATACCTGCGAACCCATCATCTGCAGTGTCAGGGGACAGATTTATAGCGATTTGATTGGTAATTGTATTTGTGACTCGAGCAATCACTGGGTCGCGGAAGAATCCTGGTGCAAGTGCGCTAAGGGGGACACGCTGAATGCCAGGGGTATCAGCTCAATTCAACGCAGGATGGCTGTGTGCAAATCACCTGTCCCATCCTCGGGCAAAAATACAACAACACGACCGAATCGTGCGAGTGCGATGGCAGCAAGCACTGGATCGAAGACGGCAGCGTGTGCAAGTGCGATGAGAACAATCACTGGGTAAAAAGCGGCAGCGTGTGCACATGCGAAAGGGGGTATTCCCTTCAGTCCGGACAATGCAAGCCCAAAACATGCTCCAATGCGAATGAAAAATACGACATCAATACAGACCGATGCGTGTGCGATTCCGATAAACACTGGACGGGCAGTTCTGGACATTGTGTCTGTGAAGATAACATGGAAGCCCAAAACGGCGTCTGTGAGTGCAAGGGCGTCGTTTATAATGGCAAATGCGTTGCAGTGGGTTCCATTGTGACTTTTGGCTCATTTTATATCAACAATAGCGCAGTCAAAAATCCCATCGAATGGATCGTGTCGTATGCCGATAAAAGCACGGGCACATTGTTTCTTTTGTCCAAATATGTCCTGGAAATGAAGGAATTCAACAACTCGACGTGGTCTTTTCACAACACAATCAGTACCTGGTTGAATACGGCGTTTTATGAAGAATCGTTTACCGACGAAGAAAAGGCGCTTATCAGGCCGGATGAGAATGAACAAATCACAATTGTAGATTCGGGGAATTACAAAATAATCCCACAATATGTGTCTTTGCCTACAGTATCCATGATGTTAAGCGAACCGTTTGACAGCAGAGATACTGTGGCTGATCCCCAAAGAATTGCCTATCCCACGCCCTTTTGTACCCAAAAACATTCAGTTTTTTGTTCGAATGGTGGCATTATATGGAGTACGAAAACAACTGGATCAAACGGATTAGACTATGTATGGGGCATCACCTGTAAAGGTGAACTGCAGAAATACACCATTAATTCCTGGTTTGGCGTCCGTCCCACGCTCATTATTCAGGTTTCCGAATGAGTATGGTGACAGACTGTCTTCCCCTTGTTCCATAGCACGAGGGGGGGAAGACCAAAAGCTCTTAATAGGCGTCCTGGCGAATGGCGTATTTCATACGCTGCCAGGGAGGCTCAGAAATAGGAAAATGCGACTGAATTGCTGTAT
>CAMKRB010000269.1 GCA_946415045.1 uncultured Myxococcales bacterium | reverse complement strand
GGAAGTTCAGGCTTATAGCTTGTGGCTTATAGCTTGTAGTTGGCTAAAGAACACTATAAGTGCCATAAGCTATAAGCAGTGAAGCAAACGACTTTGCATTTTTATATACTCGCTCGTTAAATAGAGCCCAGATAAATGACCCTGGCGCGAGTCGAACGCGCGACTTACAGAGATTAGGAATCTCCAGCTCTGTCCATCTGAGCTACAGGGCCATTCATTCCCGCTTATTTCACATATTTTCGCGGTTTCGTCAATCGGTTTTTGTGCCGCTGTAGGTTGCAAACCTACCAAAGATTATCGTCGATCTTATTTCGATTCTGGTTTATTCTAGAGCGTCTTTTGTGCGTGCAAAAGAAAGCATGGATTCTCATAAATCGCGTGATTGCGAATGGCTGAGGGGTTTTATCTTGTCAAATTACGTCGTCATTGAAGGTCTGATTGGTGTTGGTAAAACAAGTCTGTGTCGATTGCTGCAGAAACGTTTCGGTGCCAGGCTCGTTCTCGAACCATGCGAAGCCAATCCGTTTTTGGCCAGTTTCTATGCCGATCCCGTGCATTATGCTTTTCCGGCGCAGATGTTTTATCTGGCCAGCCGCTATCATCAGCAGCTCGAATTGTTGCAGAAAAATCTCTTCGAAACACTGACTGTTGCCGACTATTTGTTCGATAAGGACAGGATTTTTGCCGAGCAGACACTGAATGATGATGAAATGGATCTCTACAACCGTTTCACCGAGCTGCTCAGTCATCACGTGTCGATTCCCGATTTCATCCTGTTTTTGGATGCGCCTACCGAAGACGTGCTGCGCCGAATCGCTCGCCGTTCGATCGACGCCGAGCAAGTCATTGAGGCCAGCTATCTGAATGCATTGCGCACGCGCTACTACAAGCTGTGGGAAAACTGGACGCGGTGTCCCGTTTATGTGCTCGAAACCACAAATATCAACTACGTCGACAATCCCGATGATGCTGACTACATCTGCAACATGGTCGATGGCTATCTGCGTCACGATCCGCTTCCTGATGCCCCCAAACCCTATCAACAGAACAGCGCTCAAAAACTCCTGTTCAATTACTAACCTCCTATTTGTGCTTTTTGCTTGAGATTACAGACAATGACTCGCTCAGATGCCATACGACAACTCGATGCCTGGTTGCTCGTGCCCGTGGATTACGAAAAAATTCTGCCGGCATTGTATGCGTTGCAGGGGGATCGCGAATACGGCAGTTATATTGCCAAAGTTGCCGAAGCAGAATTCCGAAAACCTTCAGATATTCAGGCCGATGTCGATCAATTTGCGCTTCGCCGCCCGGATATTGAAGCGCGTTCTTCCGCACTCGATCAAAAACTTGAAGCCATCTCGGGCATTAAAAATCGCAGTGTTTCCGAAGCTTTTGCCTCGGATAACGAAGACGTGTTCGAAGGACTGACGAATCACATCAATCGAAAATACGATGCCGAAGCGCAGGAAGCCGACAAACTCAACAACGCTTTTAACAAATACGTCAAGGGATATCGCGGCAATTCCAGCCCGGGGAGCGCTCTTGTTCCGACCTGCAGGCACTGCAATCACGAACTCAGCAACCGCGTCGTACAGAAGACTTCCGATTCGAAAATGATGTGGATCATCATCGCATTCATCGTGTTCTGGCCGCTCGGACTTTACATGCTTTTTACGTCCAGAAAGTCAGTTTCACAGCAGTATTGCCCGCGATGCGGAGCAATTTACTCTGAGCGCGAATTATAATTAGTGTTGGTGTTTTGTTCACGTGCTATCGTGCCTGTGGCACGATACGCACGGTGGCCGATGCTATGGGATGCCCCATACGCATCGGCATTTTTGTGTGATTGCCTGGCGCACAAAAAAAGCGGCGGCGTATCCCAACGGGATAGCCGCCGCAGCGCTGCCGTATTGGCCCGCAGGGCCAAAAGGCGCGCAACAACCATATCAGGATGATTTATTTGCAGTTCGGATTGGCTGCAATAGCCTTGTCTGCGAGTTTCTTGCAAACCGGTGTGATGTCGCTCGCTTTGAGTGCCTGCTTGTAATAGTGGACAGACTGGCAGGGGTTGGAACGGGCCTCGACGGCTTTTTTGCACAGGTCTTTGGCGCTTGCTGCCGCAGGTGCGCTGCTTCCGCCGCCGCCGCTGCTTCCGCCGCCGCGTTTGGCACCGCTGTCTGAACCACCGGAACTGCCGCGAGGATGTTTGACATCGCGGATGGCGTCATCGAGTTTGGGCAGCAGCGGGCTCTTGGGATTGACCTGTTTGAGGTCGTCGCGGGCGAGTTCAGCTGTGGTGATATCACCGGAGTCGAGGGCCTTGGTGGCGCGGTCGTAGTGGAAGGTTTCGAGGCATTCGTTGGCCTGGGTTTTGAGGTTGTGCTCGAGCATGTACTGATAAGCCCAGGTGTTTTTCTCAATCGATTCGGTGACTTCGATAGCTTTGCGGCACTGGTTGTCATCGAGGAAACCGCGGAGTTCTTCAAGTGCATTGCGGGCAGCAATTTCGCGCTTGAGCTGTTCGGCCTTGGCCAGATAGAGCGGCGATTTGGGGTCGATTTGCGAGGCTTTTTTGCACAGTTCCTCGGCCTGTTCGAATTCGCCCTTCTGCATGGATTCACCGCATTGCATGAGGTAACCCATCATTATATTCTGCTGATTTTGTTCGGCGAGCACGGCGGGATCGATGACAGGTCCGGTGGGCTTATTGTTGTCATTTCGCCAGTTCAGAACGAGGATGAGACCGATGACGGCGAGGCTGATGGCGATAACGCCCATGATGATGGGGAGCGCGTTGCTGCGCGGTGCATCGTAGATACCGAAGTTGAGGGACCAGAAATCACCGGGACCGCAGTACCGCATGATGACGTGACCGAGTGTGATGGTATCGCCGCTGCTGAGTCTGAACGGTTCGTTAATGGGGATGCCGTTGACCTTGGTGCCGTTGGAGCTGTTGAGATCGGTGATGACGAAATCGCCGCGGCCGTTGCGGCGGACTTCAGCATGGGAACCGCTGATGCTGTTATGCTGGATGCAGATATCGCATTCGGGGTTGCGGCCGATGATGATTTTGGTGCGGGTAATGTGGTATTCAACGCCGGCAAAATTCGATGAAATGACGACGAATCGCGGCTGCAGCTGGGGGACGATATCGAGTACCTGATCGGGATTCTCGTCTTCCTTGCGGACGTCGACTGCATTCGCATCCTGAATATAAAGATGGTAGTCACCGATTTTGATATCGTCTCCAAGGGCGATTTCGGTTGGACCTTCGATCTTTTGGGAATTGACTTTCAGGCCATAACGCGCGGCAACCGGCTCTATGTAGAGCTTCTCGTCGGGGCCTTTATAGATGCGGGCATGATGGCGGGACACATTCCGCTCTTTGAGGCGGATAAAATTTCCCTCCTTTCGGCCGATTGTGATCTCCGAACTCGACGGATCTATTGGGGCTGTCTTTGAATTGCCGTCTGCATCCTCAATTAAAATCTTGAGCATCCCTGTTTCCTGATTCAATGATTAAGCGTTGATTTTCTCGTTTTGATTCAAATATGCCACTCTCGGGGCATACTACAAACCATACACTATACACGGATATCGATTTTTTGAAAAGTACTCAATTGCTTTGAACGGTCTTTTCTGCTTTCACCTTTTGGCGTTTTGTGCAAAATAGTAGTGCCTTGCGGGGATCCCCGGGGGCTCCGGCGCTTTTTCTGATGCCGGCTTTCCGTCTTAATTCTTTGGCTCTGTTCACGTTGCGATCCGTGGCGTTACTGTTCTGATGCTGATCCCGTACTGGTCCGCGATTCTATTAGGAATACACGGCGAAGATTCCGGGTAAATCACATGTGGTTCATTCCCTACGGCATGTACAATCGCTCTGAACATGCAGTCTTTTACTTTCGCTTTTTTGGGTTTGTTGCATGGTTGATCTCAAGCTTTATAATACTGCTACTCACGAAAAAATGGATTTCAAGCCGCTTAGGGAAGGCAAAATCTCCATTTATGTCTGCGGACTGACGGTCTATGATTTGCCGCATATCGGACACGCTAGGACGTTCGTCGTTTTCGATGTCTTCAGACGATTCCTCAAACACATCGGTTATGATGTGACCTTCGTGCGCAATCATACCGATATCGATGATAAAATTATTCGCCGCGCCCGCGAGGAAAACACGACACCGCAGGAACTCGCTTCCCGCATGATCGATGCGCTGCACACCGACATGGGCTCCATCGATGTCGAACAGGCCGATATCGAACCGCGCGTGACACAGCATATCCCCGATATCATCGCTTTTATTCAGAAGCTCTTCGACAATGGATGCGCTTATCAGGCCGGCGGTGACGTCTATTTCCGCGTCGCTGCTTTCAAGGATTATGGCAAATTCTCGCACAAAAATCTCGACGAACTCCTCGCCGGTGTTCGCATCGATGTGAACGAGGCCAAGGAAAATGCCGCAGATTTCGCACTCTGGAAAGGTGAGCCTTCTGAAGATAAACCGGGATGGGATTCGCCATGGGGACGCGGAAGACCTGGATGGCACATCGAGTGTTCCGTGATGAGCACCAAATATCTTTCGCCTTCTTTCGACATTCACGGCGGCGGGCGAGATCTCATCTTCCCCCATCACGAAAACGAAATCGCTCAGGCAAAGGGCGCTCAGGATGGCGACTTTGCAAGATATTGGATGCACGTTGGAATGGTCGAAATCAACGGTGAAAAAATGAGCCATTCCCTGCACAATTTCTGGACTGTCCGCGATATATCAAAACAGGTGCATCCCGAGGCTTTACGCTATTTCTTCCTCACCACGCACTATCGCAACAATATCAATTTCTCGCATGATACGATTAACGAAGCCACGCTGCGAATCACATCGCTGTACCGCACGCTGGAGGCAGCCGATCGTCTGCTCGAAACGGCTAAAGCCAAGGATCCATCCATCGCCGGTGATGAGGCCGCTATCGCTGCAGAAGTCGCTCCCTTTATCGAGGCAATGGCCGACGATCTCAATACGCCGCGAGCACTTGCCGTCATGGCTCAGGTCGCAAAAAATGCCAACGAAATCATCGATGCACGTGGTAAAAAGAAACCCGAACAGCTCAAAGCACTCGATGTTTACAGAAAGGCGCTTCAGAGAATGGGCGACCATTGCGGTCTGTTTTTGCGCGATCCTCAAAAGGCTATTCTCGAACTCAGAGATTATGCCGTCAAACGCCTCAACCTCGATGTCGCTGAAATCGAATCCCTGCTCGCTGAACGTACTCAGGCAAGAGCCGATAAAAATTGGGCAGTATCGGATCAGATTCGCGACAAACTCGCTGAAAAAGGCGTCCAGATTCTGGACAGACCCGAAGGCACTACCTGGCAGGTTTCGTAATCCACGTGATGGCTGGTTCCGGGGCTTCGCCCGAAGTCAGTCGTGCGCTTCTGTATGATTTTTTTCATGGTTTCCGAAAGGAAACTCATCTGACAATTTCATCCCTTAACCTTTGAATTTGGAGGAAAAAATGAAAATT
>CAMKRB010000268.1 GCA_946415045.1 uncultured Myxococcales bacterium | reverse complement strand
TCCGATCTGAAGGCAGGATAGGATAACTTGAACGGCTGGGACGATCCCAGGCGTGTCCGGGAGCGAAGAAACCGGCACCGATTTCGATTTTGAAGCGATCGGTTTCTTCATAGAAGAGTTTGGCGTTGCCTTCGAAACCATACCATGTATCATTGCCCGGTGTGGCGGATTTTTTGAGTGCAGCGGAGGTTGTGAGATCGACGCGGGCACCGAGTGCAGTAGTCATTTGTGCGAGTTTGACGGGGAATTTGTATTCGCCATAGAGGTTGAGATACCAGGCGTTATTGATGCCGCCCATGAGGTGTCGGAACATGATTTCGTCCACGGCGTAGTTTGGATCGAAGCGCATGATGGATCCCATGGGAACGACCGAGAGTTCCTCGATCATCGGGTGACCGCTGTAGACCATATTATCGGCCCATGCGACACCGGTTTTGATACCGGTATTGAGGTCGCGCCAGGTCACAGCACCTTCGAAAGCGAAGCCAACTTGCGCGATATCCCTGGATTCGCCTTCAGCACCGCGATCGAGCTTCACATCGCCGAATACGCCAACGAGCTCGGTTTCGAGCCGCAGCATGACTTCCTTGGGCAAAGGCAGATAAACGCGCCCCCACAAATCGAACGTATATGCGGTGGCTTCTTTTTCGTACAAAGTATAGGTGGAAGCTTCGCCATCGTTTTGCTGCTGCGCATCGACTTCGGGAGCGATGGTCTGGCTTCGGTAGCTGAACAAAAGTCCCCAGTCGAAATCCCATTTACGCAACTCGTACAGGCGTCTGAATCGCTCGTCGATCTCCTGATGCGTGAGAGGTCTGTCGAACACCGACATCGTGAATTGCAGGACATCATCATTGTCAGACAAATCGAAAGCCTGACCGAGGGAATCCTGCTGGAGGTTGTAGCTGGCGAGTCCGGAATTGACGAAATCCCAGCTAAAGGTGAAGTAGAGGGCATCGAAGAAGGGATCGCGCAGTCTGTATTCGATTTTATCGACGGCATCGGAAGAATCACAGGTCAGGCATTGCCATGCATGCCCGTTAATAAGCTCGGTCTCGCGATTAAAACGTCCGCCATCGTTATAGATCATGCCCATGCCCCAGTGCGTAGGCACGCGGCCGGCCCTGAATGTACCCAGCAGTGTATCGGCTTCGCCATACAGCGCCTTGACCGAAACGGCATTGCGTCCGATGGTATCGGCATTTGCCGGTTCAGCACCATTAAAGGTGAAGAATGTATCGGATCCCCAGTTGGTGCGCAGTTTGTTTGGGGTTGTGCCCATGACCAGATTGTCGAGGAAATCCAAAGTGGCCGAAATGCGCAGCGTTTCGGAAATATGCAGCGTTGGCTCATAACGGAACCGCAGATCGCCGCCAAGCACGGCATCAGAATCATCGTCACTTGTTCTGGTGAGATTTTCCTGCTGTGATGCGCCGCGTTCGGTTGAATCCAGCGGCGATGGGATTGGCGAAGTACCGCGGGTATTCAAATCGTAATTGCCAAAAGCCGACAGACGAGTGCGGAAATAGCCATGATGTTCGAAATGCGGCATGCGTTCCGAAACTCTGGCACCTGCGGGAATGATGCGGGGTGTGATGGCAGAATCCGCAGCCTGAACGGGAGCCGGTGTTGCGTCCTGCGTTTCGACTGCATCAGCAGGATACGAATTGGACAGATTGCGCATTGCTTCTTTGCGCGCTTCACGGCTGGATTTACTCGTCGATAAAACATCTGCCGGGATGGTGCGGGGTCTTGTGTCCGGTTCCTGAGCTTTTGGCGCAGCCTCAGCAGAGGGCTGTGCGGCAGTTTCTGTATTTGCCAATGTTTCCTGGCTGTCTGACGCTTCGGCCGATGCGCCGGCTGCGGCGTTATCGTTGGCTGCCTGCGTTTCTTCATTATCCTGTGCCTGAGCGTTCAGGGGCAGCATCAATAGCCCTGCGCCCACCAATACAGCCAGTTTCTTCAATATTTCCTGCATATTTTCCCGCCTTGTGATGCGTTGATTGCCATATTCCAATATGGTCACTTGTTGTCGTTTTTTGGTTTGCGAGTGGCGAACGAATCTGCCACCCAAAAATTGACCTTCTATACCCTCTGTATTATTTAGAAGCAACGATTTGCAAGTCTTTACACTCAGATAAAGATACTTTTGCAATGCATTCTTTACCATCATAAACACTTTTTGAAAATAACCGGACTATGAACGGATTTATTCTCATCGATAAACCCAGTGGTATTTCATCGTTTCAGGCGCTCCAGCAGCTGAACAGACGATTTCGCATCCAGGATCGTTACGGGCGTCTTGGTCATGGCGGGACGCTTGATCCCGAAGCATCCGGATTGCTCGTCGTCGCCATCGGGCGAGCGACCAAGCTGCTGCGTTTTTTTTTGGGAAGCGACAAGCGGTATACCGCCGAAATCACCTTTGGTGCGCGCACCAATACCGACGATGCAGAGGGAGAAGTGATTGCCGAGGCACCGTTTAATCACATCTCGCGATCGGATGTGGCGCAAGCCATCGAACGGTTTAAAGGCAGGATCCAGCAGATACCGCCTTTGTTTTCGGCGATCCACATCAACGGCAAGCGCGCGTATAAGCTGGCGCGCAAGGGCAAGGAAATCGAAATGCCACCGCGCGAGGTCGAGGTGTATGACATCCGCATTCTGGATTGCGGTTTGCCCGAAAAACCGACGCTCACGCTGGATATTGCGTGTTCAGGCGGCACCTATATCCGCACCATTGCACACGATCTGGGTATTGCCCTGGGATCCGAAGCATATCTGGCATCGCTTCGCCGCACAGAATCCTGTCACTTCAATGTGAAAAACGCCATGCCGCTCGACCAGTTCGAGCATCTCCAGTCGCTCGAAAGCTGCATGCATACCAATGTTGAAGCGATGTCCGGATTCACCGCAATCCGGCCGTCAAAAAAGAATATCATCCGGCTGCTGAGGGGATTACCTGTAAATTTTAATATTTCGCTGGATGGGATCTATACAATTATTACGCCCGACGATCAGCTCGTCGCTGTTGTCGAGCGGCGGGAGGGTAAAAACGACTACCTTCGTCTGACGACACCCGAAGAACTCTACCCCAAAACGCCCGAGACCTGATGCCGATGATTCATCGCGCTGCGCTCGAATCCAGTGGGAATGCGATCCATGAAACTTGGTGCCTACCAATTAATAAAGCAGATTGCCCAGGGGGGCATCGCTGATATCTACCTGGCCAAAGCAAAGAATGCGGCCGGCGTCGACAGATATCTGGTCTGCAAATGCATCCGCAACAGCTTTACGCAGGACAGCCAGTTTCTTTCGTCGATTATCAACGAAGCCCAGTTCTGTGTGCGCCTGCGGCATCCCAATATTCTCGAAGTTTTCGACCTGTGCTATTGCGAAAACAGTGCGTTTTTAACGATGGAATACCTGGATGCTCAGGACCTGCACAAGCTTCTGAACGAAGTACGAAGCCGGGGAGAAAAGGTTCCCCTGTCCATCGCCATCTACATCGTATCGCAGATTGCCCTGGGTCTGCATGCAGCCCACGAGCTGACGACGCCCGATGGAAAAGCACTCAATCTGGTGCATCGCGATATCAGCCCCGAGAACATCCTGTTTGGAAGCGACGGCAGCATTAAACTGGCCGACTTTGGCATCGCCAAAACCTGCCTGATGCCCGATGTCACACCGCAGGACGAAATCAAGGGCAAGTTTAACTACATGAGCCCCGAGCAGGCATGGGGCGATCACGTCGATCGGCGCAGCGATATCTTCAGTCTCGGCATCGTTCTTTATGAAATCCTGATGGGACAGGGCACCTATCCCTATGCGTCTGTTGCAGACGTTATCCAGCATGCCCGCATTGCATCGTTCGCATCACCAACCGAAATCCAGCCGGATTTTCCTGTCGATCTCGAATCACTCATCCTCAAGGCCCTTGATTTGGACAAAAACGACCGCTTCCAGACGGCGCTGGAGTTCAAGATTGCGCTGGACAGCTGTGTGGCAGCCAATCGCTGGAACTGCACCAAAGACGACTGGGTTCAGTATTTATCAGGTTACATTCCATTCCCGAATCCGCCGCTTCCGCGCATGCATGCTGGTGAAATCACACCCGACGATTCATCGATTCTCAAGCCCGAGTTTGTTTCGGCATCTATCACCGAAGATCTGGATGCGACCGGACAGGCATCTCCCGAAATGGTCAGGGAACTCAGGCGTCTGGCCGGCTATGTTTCCAGCCCCAGTTCCCAGACGATCGATGCCCCACCCAGCGAAATTCCGTCGTCGGATGGCGAAATTCACGAAGATACCGTGCGCACTGCATCCCCGCTCGTTTCAGCCCAAAGCCAGGAAACCGCGCCAGATTGCGCCGAACCCGAGATCCATCCATCCCAGAGCATGTCCCCAAAAGCCATCGCCGACCGCAGATTCAAAAACTTCCTGAAAGTGGCTTATATCATCACGCTCGTGCTGTTCTTCATCTTTATGGTGCTGCTCTATCTGTTCCTGTCAGACCGTCTTGGCCTGTAATTCAGTTCGAAACCGAGACGAGTTCCCAGGCAAAATAGAAGGATTCCATTCCCAGAATGAGCGGATTTGCGGGATCATCCAACACCACAATCTTGTCATTGCGGCTGGTCTGAATGACGAGCGCATCGACCCGGACCGGCCGGCCATTCAGTTCCAGTTTCACGCTCGTTCTTTCCTTCAGTTCCCATCGCACCACCGAATCGCGGCGCATCAGAGTGTCGACCGCCAGATAGCTGATGTGGTTGACGACGAGCTCGCGGTAGACTTTTGCGGGAATCCAGAATTCGCAGCGGTCGTCGTGGCTTGTTTCGCCCGGGTCCCACCACGGATCAATGGCAGCACACGTATCCATCGATGAAAGCGACTGAATGCCCGATTCCTCGCCAATCACCATCTGCGCGATCTCATATTTGAACGTCACCCCAGAGGTCCATGTCTCCATGATCTCAAGCGTAAAATTCTCTTCCATCATCGGGCGCATCGGGTGATCGGTTGACTGCGCGCGAAAAAACAAACGGGTGCCGGGAGATACGGGCAATTTCGTGTTCACCGACGCGATTTGCGACACCTCCGGTGCAGCCTTTGGCTGCGCCTGCCCGGGCACTTCCTGCGCATGCAGGACGCCCGAAAACATCAGACTGGCCCATGATGCAAGCAAAAAACATTTGACCTTTGATCTGTTGCATGAAAAATAGTTAACTTGGCTGTGCTGAAATGGAGTGCGCATGAAAAAGCTTGTTCTCGATCTCGATGAAACCCTGATTTATTCTGCGATGGAGCCGCTGGACGACGATTTTGTCAAACTCAGCGCCGCCGGACAGACTTTTTATACGAAGTTGCGCCCCGGTTTGAAAGACTTTCTTGAGTTCGTCAAAAGCAAATTCGACGTCACCATCTGGACCACCGGACATCAGGCCTATCTCGAAAGCATCTGGGCTTATCTGGATATTCCCGGTTTCGTGCTGTGGGGCCGCGATTATTGCAAAAAAATCCAG
>CAMKRB010000267.1 GCA_946415045.1 uncultured Myxococcales bacterium | reverse complement strand
TATCAACAAATGCAAGCCTGAAGGGGTAAAACCGATTCTGGGCTGTGAGCTGAACATCACGCATGCGCACCCCGACAGTCCCGACAAGATTTACCATTTAACGATGCTTTGCAGGACGCTGAAGGGCTATGAGAATGCGCTGGAAATGCTGTCGAAGGCGTTTATCGAGAACTACGACGAGCTGGCGGGCCAGGGCAATGTAAAATTCGAGTGGCTGCGCGATTATTCGGAGGGTCTGACGTTTCTGAGCGGCGATCTGGGCAGCGAAATTGCGCAGACGATCGTGCGCGGCGGAGACGTGGCGGGGGTGATTGGGCGTTTCCGCGATGTGATTGAGCCGGGGCAGCTGTATCTTGAATTGATGGACAATTCGTTCGATGCGCAGAAAAAGGTGAACGAATGTTTCAAGCAACTGTCGAAGCAGCTGGATTTACCGCTGATGGCGACGAACGATGCGCACTATCTGAAGCGCGACGAGGCGCTGGCGCATGCGGTTCTGGTTTGTATGGGGCTTGAAAAGCGCGTCGATATCGACGAACTGCGGAAATACGTGGTTGACGACTTTTATCTGAAAAGCGACGAGGAGATGTATGCGGCGTTTTCGGACGTGCCCGAAGCGTGCGAAAACACGGTGAAATTTGCCGAATCGGTGAACTGTCCAGTCCGGCTTGGTCCGGTGTTTTTGCCACAATACAAGGTGCCGCAATCATTTTTGGAATCGCACAACATTACCGACCGCAAGCAGGGCATCCATGAATATTTCAAGGAAGTTGCGCGGACGGGTCTGACGGCTCGTCTTGAATCGTTCAAAAAGGCGGGCAAAGTCGTCGATGAAAAGACGTACTGGGAGCGTCTGGAACGCGAAATAGGCGTCATCACACAGATGGATTTTCCTGGATATTTCCTCATCGTGTGGGATTTTATCCACTGGGCCAAGAGCCACGGCGTTCCGGTGGGTCCTGGACGAGGATCGGGTGCCGGATCGCTTGTGGCCTACTCCATGACGATTACCGATTTTGATCCCCTGCCCTACTCGCTGCTGTTTGAGCGATTTTTAAATCCCGAGCGAGTGAGCATGCCGGATTTCGACGTCGATTTCAGCATGGACAAGCGTGACCAGGTTATCAATTATGTACGTGAGACATACGGCATTCATAATGTAGCGCGTATCGCGACATTTGGCGCGCTCAAGCCCAAAGCTGCGGTGAATTCTGTCGGCCGTGTGCTGAATTTTCTGCCATCCGAATTGCGCGCCATCACCCGTCTGATCCGCGACGATCCAGCGCTGCACATGACGCTCACGAAAGCGCTGGCAGAGACGCCGGAACTCAAGGCACTTGTCGACGGCGATCCCAAAATCAAGCAGCTTTATGATTTGGCGCTGCAGGTGGAGGATTTGTTCTGCCAAACGGGCGTGCATGCATGTGGTCTGGTCATCAGCGAAGGGCCGCTGTGGGACTATGTGCCGGTATTCCGCGATAAGGATGGCGCATTTGTTTCGCAGTATGCGAAAGTCGAGGTCGAGCAGGCAGGCCTGGTGAAATTCGACTTTCTGGGGCTTAAAACGCTGACCGTATTGGAAACCGCGCTTGAGAATGTGAACCGATCGCGTGCGCAGCAGGGGCAGGAACCGCTCGATCTCGGCCTGATACCTCTGGACGACGCCAACGTCTATCACATGATTTCGGTCGGCAAGACGCTGAACGTATTTCAGCTGGAATCGACGGCATTCACCAAGCTGCTGGTCAAGCTCAAACCCGACTGTTTTGAGGATGTGATTGCAGCGGTCGCGCTGTTCAGACCAGGTCCGCTTGGCACGGGCATGGTGGATACGTTTGTAAAATGCAAGCACGGTGAGCAGGCCATCGAATACCCGCATCCGATGCTCGAAAAGATCCTGAAGGAAACGTATGGGGTCTTTGTGTATCAGGAGCAGGTCATGCAGGCCGCTCAGGTGATGGCGAATTTTACGCTTGGCGGCGCAGATATCATGAGACGCGCCATGGGCAAGAAAAAGCCCGAGGAAATGGCCAAACAGTGCGGCAAATTCGTCGAAGGCGCGGTACAGAATGGTGTACCGGCCAAACGAGCTGAAGAAATCTTCGAACTGATCCGAGGATTTGCGGAATACGGTTTCAACAAGAGCCATTCGGCAGCCTATGCGCTTGTGACGTATCAGGAAGCCTATCTGAAATGCTATTATCCCGTCGAACACTGTGCGGCACATTTAACGTGCGATCAGGGCGATACCGACAAAGTCATCCGCACGATAAACGATGCACGACTGAATGGAATCAAGATTCTTCCGCCGGATATCAACGAATCGGAGCTGCATTTCAGCGTCGTGAACCGCAATATCCGCTTTGGTCTTGCGGGGATCAAGGGTGTGGGTGAGGCGGCACTCGAAAGCGTATTCAAGACGCGAAATGCCGATGGCCCGTTCAAAAGCCTGTTTGATTTTTGCAACCGCGTCGACAACAGCGTGAACAAGCGCGTGATCGAAACGCTGGTACAATGCGGCGCATTTGATTCGCTGTGGCATGGAAAGCTGCGCAACATCGGTGATATCGGTGCAGCCCGTGCATCCATGTTTGCGTCGATTCAGAATGCACTGGACCGCAGCAAGCAGGAACGCGAAGATCGATCGTCTGGCCAGACATCCCTGTTTTCGCTGTTTGCGACCAAAGCGCCGGAGCAGGCCAAATCTCTGGACGACAAATTTATTCCGGCGCAGCCCTGGCCCGAATCGACCGTACTCGACAACGAACTCAAGCTGATTGGCTACTTTATTTCCGGGCACCCGCTCGATCACTATCGCCAGGAAATTACACGTCTTGCGACACATTCGATCAGTCAGCTCGGTTCGCTTTCGGAGCGCACCAAAGTCACGTTATGCGGTCTTTTCAAAGGGGTAGGCATACGCGTCACCAAATCGGGCACCAAACTGGCTTCGGGCAATTTCGAGGATTTGACCGGAGTGACGAGCATCATTTGTTTCCAGAAAACCCTCGATCGAATCGGCCCCGAAGTATTTTCGCTCGATACGCCTGTGGTGCTGACGGGAAGTGTGCGTCTCGAAGGCGACGACGAGGAATCCCGGAAAGTTGAAATCATGATAGACAATGTCGAATCCTTATCCGATGTACGGGCTCGCTGTTTTTCACATATCCAGTTCGAACTGGATGTCACACAGCATACGGTCGACAACATCAACGATCTCGATATTCTGTTGTCGATGCCAGAATATGCAGGCAATGCCTATACCTATCTGCTGCTCAAGGATGATACGGTCGACGCCCAGCTAAAGCTTGGGTATCGCGTCAATCTGACAGACGACTTTTTGCATCAGGTCGATCAGGTGCTGGGCATGGGGTGCTACGAATTACGGTAACGCCAATGTTGAATTATTGCTGTAAAAATGATTAACTGATAGCGGGTGAATATCGTATGAGCCCTTAGCTGCCTGAGTGTATGCTGTTGAAATCAGCAAAATACCAAGCAACAAGCGAGTCTTATCGATAACTGGAACAGGGGTTGTTATGCGCACAAATCGTCGGTTGGTATCGGTTCTGAGTGGGATTATTGCATCTGTGATAATACCGCAAACCGTTTTTGCCGAGGACTGCAGCGCATTGGATGAAAATGAAGCGTGGAACAACCTGTTCAACCAGTTCAATGCGCAATACACAGCGGGCGCTTATGAAGAAGCGATCAAAACGACGCAGGAGCTGCAGACAATCTGCTCGAAATCGCCGATTCTGAATTTTTCGATAGCCGGCACATACCATAATCTCGGCGACGATGTTCAAGCCAAGGAGTACATCCGAATTGCCCTTGAGCAAACCAACGAGTTTGCTGTATCTCCCCGGGTGCTCGAAAGCATGTGGATGATGCGATATGAAATCGAAGCATGTGATAAAGCAGAATACGACAAACTGGCCGCCATCGAAGCAGAAGAGCGACAAAAGCTTGAGGATACAACGCAGGCGCTGAAAGTCGCCAACGAAGAGCTCGAAAAGCGTCGTGTTAGGATGGCAAACAACGTCGAAAGCGAGCAGTTCCGCAATAAAGTAATCATGTGGACAGGTACAGGTATCGGCGCAGCAGGTCTCGTGATGCTTGCGACAGGTGCTGCACTTGCCGCCATCGAAAAAAGCGATGCCGGCGGCACGTCGGATTCATTTAAAGTACAGGGATCCAAGCTGACCATCAAACCCAAACATTATGCCACCTGGACGTTGCTTGGAGCCGGTATTGCCGCAACAGTCGCAGGCGGCGTCATGGCTGGTCTTGGTGCTTATTATTACACGCATCAGGCCAACGAAGATATCGCATTCCAGTTCTCTGTGAGCCCCACAAACCTGAATGTGAGCATGGTCTTTTAAAACTGATGCCCCCCACCTGCAGTAATCTATATCACCACTTTTGGATATTTGTGTGATTCGATAGCAATGCATGTCGAAACGAGCATAAATGCCTGGATAGAAACCGCATATAAAACATCACGGATATCCACGACACCGCGGGCGATATTGGAAAAGTGTACACTTGCAGACATTGCCTGAAGGATGGATGCAAGGGTTCCGGATGTATCCAGCGACACGTGATGTATATACGTTAGCAGAAAGCACAAAAAGAAAGACAACAAAAATGCAGACACCTGATCACGTGTGAGTGCCGAAGCCAACACACCAATCGATATATATATTCCCCCAAGCATCATGAGCGCGATATACCCACCCGCTACAGGTCCCCAATCCAGTTGTCCGAGGGTAGAAACAGATATTGGATAAGACAAAGTAAATAGAAGTACAAATAACAACAATACAAGACAGGATAAGAACTTTGCGATAACGATCTGCCATGTGCGCACAGGCATGGTCATGAGCAAATCCAGCGTCTGAGCTCGCCGTTCTTCGGATAATATCCCCATGGTGAGCGCTGGACAGAATATAGAAAGCAGTAAAGGTGCCTGTGAAAAGAACGAACGAAGACTGAGTGTTTGTATGCTTTGGAAAAAGTCAGAAAAGAACAATGCCCCAACGAACAACAAAAATAAAACAACAAGTGTAGTTACAACTCCAGAAAAGAACATTCTGGAAATATCACGTTTCAATATTGTAATAATTGCGTTCATCCATTCTCACCTGTTGTATAGAATGAAAACAAATCTTCGACATCCGGATGATCCATGTGCTGATGATCTGACAGTTCCGCAAGCAGTTCATCGATCTGTCCATCGCAAACAATTTTACCGTGATTCATCAGAATGATACGGTTCGCTATAGCCGTTACTTCCTGTAATATATGTGTAGAAATCAATACAGTTTTTTCTTTTCCGATTTGTATAATCAGATCACGGATTTCGCGAATCTGGTTTGGATCCAGACCACTTGTTGCTTCATCCAAAATCAAAACCGACGGATTATGAATAATCGCCTGCGCAATGCCAACACGCTGGCGATACCCTCGTGAAAGCGTCTCAATCGTCTGGTGCATCACCGATTCGATACCACACTGATGCGCGGCAGCCCATATTGCATCATC
>CAMKRB010000266.1 GCA_946415045.1 uncultured Myxococcales bacterium | reverse complement strand
TAGTCGAATCTGATGGTGTTTTTCCAGGCGTCGCCGAGTTTATTCGAGGCTTCGCGGATGGGGGCTGTGGCTTTTTTGTTGTTGAAAAAGCCGATGTCGAAGAGCGGTTTTGCGATGGCCTGCGCGGGAATGGCAGCGGTGGCTGCGGCTACGATTTTGAGGAATTGTCGTCGTTTCATGGTGTTTTGAATGCAGCGGGATCGAGGTATAAAGCGCACGATGCAATAGCACCTATGCGCGAGGGAGCGGATGCCGGGCGGGCAGAGTCGAGCAGCGGCTGCAGCACAAATGGCGAATCGGGCGGCGCGACATGCGCACAGCACCTGCCATTTTGATAAAGCACGCCGCCGCTCGTAAACTGCACCAATACGGTCGAGTCATTGAGCGCAAACAATTGCAGATGCTCGATGCACAGCACCATCCGGTCGTTGCCTGCGGTCAGCCGAGCGGGATCAGAAAAATTCGGCAAGTCCGGTTCTTGTGCGGGTCTGAGCAAGGGACAGAACGGCTCGGCAGATCCTGATGGCGTCGCATGTCCGTTGTTTGGCAGATGATGTTTTTTGGCAATGGCGTTGCTCGTCGGAATGGATTGCGGCAAACCGTTGGAAATCAGGCAAATGGCGGTCGTCTTGGTGCCCTGCACGTCGAATAGTGTGTCGCGATCGAAACACGGATCGCAGGGATCGCAGGCGAGTTCAAGCGATTCCGAAAGGCATTTGGCGGATTTGTCGGGAAGTGTGGCAGCATCCGGCGCAATGACAAACGGGCGAATCAGGTAATTGACGAGCTGTGCTGCGGCTCCGGGCAAAAGGAGAATATCGTCGAAAGATTTGGGATCGAAAGCGATGAGCCGCGACGTATCGATGTTTTGGAGATCGGAAGCCAGGCTGTCGAGTTTTGCAATATCGTCGAGTTTTGAGGATGTCTGCCGGAGATAGCGACGCAGCGCAGGATTGTCGCGATGGCGGATACAGATGGATTCGAACAGCGTGGTCTGCGGCTGGAAACAGAAGTGCGTATCATCGACAAATGCAAAGCAAAGCGGTGTAAATCCTGGCGAATAGAAGCCGTTGGCATATGCGCAGTCTGCGTCGATGACAAAGCCCTGTTCGATGTATTTTCCAAACGACTGAAAGATGCGATGGAATACGACAGCCGGGATCAGCGATGCAATATCGGGATCGTATCTGCGCAGCGGCGGGCATTCTTCGGGCAAATCAGCATCGTTTGCCGGCGGACGTGGATCCTGTGATGATGCAGCATTTTTGGCGATGAGACCGATTGCACGATTCCAGTCGGACAGCATGCTGAAACCGGGCTCTGCAGAGGTTGCAGTCATCCAGGATTTGGCTTTTTTTTCGGCAACGGTGAGACGGACAGCCAAATCACTGGATGATCGCATGTTCCGTATGCTACTGTTGGAGATCTCCAGGGTAAAGCGATCACCGCCGACAGCCATCAGCTGCTGGTATCTGGCACCGGACGACTGCCGTGAAAGGGCGATGAACCTGTCGAACAGCGGTTTGTGAAATGGCTGCAGATCACCCATGATTTATCTGAGACGCATCAGGCGGGATGTGCTGACCGAACGATAGCCGACTTCGTCGAAAGCTGCCTGCTGTTCTGTATCGGCGACATCGAGATAAATGAGTACGGATTCGGCTTTCTGAAGCAGCAGTTCACCAACTCGCGCATGAATACCGCGCATGACCTTTGGGCGTTTCATCGCCGTGGGGAAGTAGGCGTTTTCGATGAAGATGCCGACCGGAGTTTCGGAGTAACGCGCGATAAACGCTGGTTTTCCGCGGTGATAGCCGAGCAGGACGACACCGCTCTCGATGAGCTGCTGACAGTATTTCTCGTGCGCTTCCTTGCCTGTTCTGCGGATGTCGGTGCCAAGTTCGTCGATGAGCGCTGCGCCCATAAAATCGAACACGAGCAGGAGATCTTTTTTGCCTGCGACGCGAACTTCGTAGGCATCGTTGAGTTTGCATTCGATTTTGGTGAGTTCGTTGAGATTGAGCGTCGTGTCGCTGACGACGGATTTGTCGGTGATCTGGAATCCCGACCAGAATGCCTGCACCATATCTTTTGGTCCAAAGACCGAATGCGTCGTGCCGGTGGTGCGCTTTCCCTGCGAACGTCCCATCGATTTGCCCATGCTGAGCATGGCATCGCGATCCCGGCCATACAAATAGACGAACTGTTTGGTGATGTATGCGGTTGCCACAATGGCGTTGTTCGAATAGGCACCATACCACCAGCCCGTGAACTCATCGGCAAACGCCTGTTTCATTTCGAGTGCTTCATATTTTCCGGACAATTCGAGCAATGCTTTGAGTTTGTCGGCATCTTTTGCCTGAAGTTCACCGCATTGATACTGTTTCTCGTCGTAATCCACTGTATTCTCTCCTGTTTAGGGTTGTTCGGTTTCCTGGGCCGCCTGTTCGGCTTCGGCAATATCCTCGGCTTCGGCCACCATTTTTTTAAACAGTTTTGCCTGAAGAATGGCGCGTTCCTCGATGTATTCGGGTTTGACGGCGGCCATATTTTTGGTGAGATTGGAGGTTGGATCGGGAATGCGCACCGTGGGTACGTCAATCCCCGTCGCTTCCTTGACATGCGCTCGCTGTTCGGGCGTGAGGACGACCTCGACCACAGCTTTCAGCGCCGGATCATCGCTTTCGACATTTGGATTGATGGCGTCGGCTTTGTCCTGCAGCTCCTGGCAGACGGCGTCCAGTTTTGCAGCCTGCTTCTGGATGGCGTCCATCAGCAGTTCCTTGTCGTTTCCGTCAGCTTTCTGGTATTCATCCATCAGCAGCTGGAGCGCTTTCTTTTCGTTTTCAACTGCCGTTGTATCCAGCAATTCAGCCATTATTCTATCTCCAAAGGGTTATGGGAAATGGATTACGTTGCAGGGGAATCTTTTTTCTTCCACTCAAATCTGGCCATTTCACGGGCGTTTTCGCATGCCTGTGCTTCCTTTTCAAAGAAGAGGCGAAGTTTTTCGGCGATTTGAGCAGCGGCAACCGAAGCGGCATCATTGACTTCATCCATGGGATCCGGTGCGTTCTGCTCATCCTGCCATTTGGCCAGCTCATTGAGGTAGTCGTGGTAATCGGCATCGTACTGATTGAGCCTCTCGGCCTGCCGAATGGCGATGACCGTGAAATCTTCAGGCGCTGAATCCTGCATGCCCTTAGTGAGCTTGCCGTCCTCATCCTCGAGAATGATTTCGGTCATGTCACGCCCGGTTTTTTCCTTGACGATGCGCTGCTGATCGGGCGTGAGCGCGATTTCGCATTTGACTTCGTAATTGAACGGCAGTTCCGGTGGCTGCGGCATTTGTTTCTGGCTCAAGGTTATCCTCCTTATTCCCCCAAAAAACAGGGTGCTTCATATCACATTTTTTGCCATCTATAAAACAGATCTGGCATTTGTGGAGATGGTTGCGTATTGGGCCGGCCTATGCGCTGCGCGCATACGGCCCGGCATCGCGGCTATCCCTGCGGGATACGCCGCTTTGCGCCCGGCTATCGCAAGCGATACGCCGGGCGCTCATATTTTGCTATTCTTCAACATCACCCTTTTTGCCGCGCGTTCTCTTTGGCTTTGCGGATTTCTCTGCAGTTTCTTTGGCTTTCTCCGCTTCCACTAACTTTTGATATCTCACCATCAAATCCGCCACTATTTCTGGCTCGCTCATATTTGATGAATAACCATAGAGTTCCATTACGGCTTTGTCGAGGGCTTTGTGGGCGTCATGAAGATCAGATGGCATCGAAATCGGATCGTATAAATCAGCCAGCGAGCTATTGGAATGTTTGTCTCGCGCATGTAAGATTTCTTCAGCACACAGGCTGATTTTTGCCTCGATACGTTTCTTATAATCTTCAGGTGATTCGGTTTTCTTTTTCTTTGCGCTTCCAATAGCGGTTGTACCATCTAAAGCTGGCCACGGAAAATTGTTATATACAATGTCTTTGCTGTAACGATAGCGCATTTCCAAACGTCCGCATACAGCCCTCATCCATGCCATGTGTATAGAGGATGTGAGAATTCCGAAGTGGTAAAGGGTGGCGCCTGTTGTAATATGGACAGAATCACTACATAAACACTCTGATTTTATATAACCGATAGGGATATACTTTCTTTTTTCAGAAGATACTCGTGGTATAAGTAGATAGTCTGAATTAGGCATATTCTCCACATGAAATCGCGTAGGTCTTTCTGCAAGTTTTCGTGTACCATCACTTTTACTGGCTAATCGGAATTTTTGAACAGCCTGAACTCGCTTCATGCATTCTGGCATTTTACGTAAATCACTTGGTTCACAATCGCCAAGCCAAAGACACCATCTGGGACGATTGTTGATAAATTCATCGGAACCATACCAACGCTTGAAATACTTTTCTGATGCGGGTTCTGTTTTTACGAATTCATCCTTTTCATTATCAAGGAATAAATAATTTCCATCATCAATTGGCTTATTTCCAATGCCAATTTCAGGAATACTGCACAATGGATTGGGTCTGCTCAACACGCTAATGCATGGCGCATCAACAAGATATGCATTAATTTGTTTGCAATGTTGTTTAAGAATCCGTTTGATTTCTTTGCCATCTCTTTTATCAATTTGTTCATCAAAAATAGTTTTTTCTTCCTGTTTATTAAACCTGCTAAATCCAACAATAACGCAATGAACTGCAGCTTTCCCGCGTCCTTCATTCGTCCATTTAAAAGTTCGCCATGCATAATCAATATGTAACCCCTTATCAAACAACGGCTGCCAAAGATTTGCAGGAGTTTCCCCCTGCGTCACAGAATTCGTCATGACGAATGCAGTTTTCGTATTTGAATGAATCGTCATATAATCAGCTGCACGCTTAACCCAGCATGTGACATAATCCAGATTCCCAGCATTTTTTTGATTGCCAAATACTTGGTTTAAATCGTTTTTTTGATCATTATTCATAAAACGGGCTCCCACATACGGCGGATTCCCGATAATATAGTCAAACCTCAAATCTTCCGTATATTCTCTATCATCCTTAAGTAATTCCTGCCAATCTACGCTTAATGCATTTTCATTATAGATATGAGCCGACCGCTTTAATGGTAAATCTGCATAAGCCATACCGAACCATTCGCCGACTTCACGGTTCATTAAGTGTTCGACAAGCCACATGCCCGTTCTGGCGACTTCACAGGGAAAATCGAGGATTTCGATGCCATAGAATTGTTCAATGCTGACCTTGATCAATGGCGAAACATCCAGCAATCTTTGTCTGGATGGATATTTCATCTTGATGATTTCGAGTTCGAGACGGCGCAGTTCCTTATACGTCGTAATCAGGAAGTTCCCGCAGCCGCATGCAGGGTCGAGTATCCGCAAATGCGCAATCTTTTCGTGGAAGGCTTCGAGCTTCTTCGGCGTTGCTTTGACGCGTTCAAATTCTCCCCACAGCTCATCCATAAACAGCGGGTTAATAACCTTTAATATATTCTCCTCGCTTGTGTAATGCGCACCGATTTCACGTCGTT
>CAMKRB010000265.1 GCA_946415045.1 uncultured Myxococcales bacterium | reverse complement strand
TTTAAAGCGCATTTTTGAAGACATTCTGTCTGCAGCCGATGAATTGAATCATATGAAACTATCGGATGAAAAGTTTGTATCCGACCGATCGCTGAGACATGAACGTCTGGCGCGTGCAATGCTGACGGCTTACCGCGATCGTCTGGCACAGCCGCGTCCGGCTAAAGAAAAACTTGATGAATCGGATCCTCGCCGCAACACGACACCTGTGCCTGCACTGATGTCGGGAAATCGCGGCGTCGTGATTAAAGAACCCTATTCCCTTAAGGATGCGAAATTCTTTATCTGTGCCGACCTGGATTTGGTGCGTGGCGTCGCCCGCGCAGCAAGCACGGTTGTGAAGGCGCTCGAAGTGCGGCAGGAATGGATTCCATGGCGCGAAGATATCGTATCCAGATACGAATCCGCCAAAGACCGCGTCGTCGTCGCCCGTGCTGTGCATTACGATATCTTTACACTCCGCGAGACGTTTCTTCACGATGAAGCTGCCGAAAAAATTGCCCGGAAAACTCTGCTCAGCGCAGCCCTCAAATCTCCGGCAGATGCGCTGAATTTTAACAGTGATAAGTGGCTGGCATTCAGTGCGCGATTGGAATTTTTAAAAAAATTGGGCGTTTCCGATATCCCGGAATTTGATATGTCGTGGGGCATGCAGCTTTTGCCTTCAATCGCTGCCAACGCCAAATCTTTTGCAGACCTGCGTTCGATCGAGCTCTCACAGCATGCTTTGGGCTGTTTGCCGCCTCACGTTCATACGGCTTTGCGCCAACTGGCACCCGAACGCGTCGTACTCGAAAATGGCTTTGAAACTGATGTTGATTATAAGATGGACCCGCCGGTGATTCGCGTGAAAATTCAAAAGGCATTCGGGACGTTTAAAGTGCCCAGAATTGGCGGCGGAAAAGTGCCGGTTATGGTGCACCTGTGTGCGCCCAATGGCCGCGCAGCACAGGTTACACAGGATTTGGACAGCTTCTGGCGCAGCACCTATACCGATGTGCGCAAATTGCTGCGCGGCAGGTATCCCAAACACGACTGGCCTGAGATACCGCCGGGCATTACAAAATAAATGGCAGGATGCTTTTGGGATTGTTTTTGGCAAAATCCTCGGCAAACATGTCCTTGTATTTGTGATTGAGCTGGATGGCTCGCGGCGCAAGATTCGCAAATGTCCAGATGGCAAATACTGCACCAGCCCACGACCAGGTTAAAATGGCAAAGCCTACCCACTCCATGAATTCGCCGAAATAGTTGGCGGATGTGATGTATTTGAATAAATGCTTTTGCGGAAGATAATGCTTGGTGTCGCCGGGCTTTCGCAAATGACGGATGATATAATCCGAGTCGATGTTGATTGCAAAACCCGCAAAAAATACCAGCGTTCCTATAATAAACTGCGGGGTCATCAGCCAGTTGCTGCCGTAGTAATCTGCCGGTGAGATGTAGAATAGCCAACCCGCCTGCATGATCGCATTCAACGAATTAAACACGACCCCCATCAGTGTGATGGCAATGGGCATGCGGCTTTTCCCTTTGATCAGCATCGGAAAAATGAAGACGCGCTGGAAATAGTGGATTTGAAAAATGATAAAAAATGCCACGTACGGCAGCATGACGCGGTCTGAGGTAAAGAAAAAATAGCTCATCAGAGCAAAAATAGGAAATTCCATCAAAAACCAACCGACTTTGTTGGGAAGCGAGAATCCCCATTTTTGCGTTCGAAAAATGCCGTACCCGGCATTCACGAAAAAGAGCGATATAAATACGATCACAGCCATGACCACCATGGCGATCAGAAATAGATTAAAATGATTGGTCAGAATTTCTGGCATATTTTGTCCCTAAAAAAACGATATGCGTCAAAGGTTTAAAAACGCACGAAATAAATTAACGAGAAATCTTCATTTTTATTCATCGGGGTGTCTTAAAAAAAAGCATCGGCGCGATGATTTAAGGTAACAAGGTTTTTACGAAAAAGTGTTTGATTTTTATGTTCAAAAAGATCCAAAACCATTTCAGTGGGACAGGGAGGTCCCATGGCGGTAATTATTGGACTTCGGGGCCTGGTTCCGAAGAATAATTGCCAAACGCGAGGTGCATCATGCGGAAGTGGATTATTACAGCGTTATGTTCGATTGGAATGGCGTTGTGCTGTATGCAGACAGCCAATGCTTTGCCGCGTAATTTCCGCAATGTTGA
The DNA here is from genome assembly GCA_946415045.1 of uncultured Myxococcales bacterium. Lineage (GTDB taxonomy): Bacteria > Myxococcota_A > Bradymonadia > UBA4248 > UBA4248 > UBA4248. Next base: position 3,369 of record CAMKRB010000265.1, on the reverse strand, counting down.
CACGTTCTTTGTTGGCGCAATGCCTGACGAAGACGATATCCCTGAATTCAAAGCGCTTGGTATTGAAACGATTATCAGCCTGCATCGTCTTCCCCCTGAAGTCCAGAAAATGGCCGAAATGCAGGGCATGAAGCTATACAGTTTTCCGCTCCGAACCCGCCTGCTGCACATCGAAGAAATTATGGCGATTATGCGCAAGGCCCCCGCAAATTCGGTCTATTTGCATTGCCTGCATGGTGCTGACAGGACCGGAGCTGTAACCGCTTACTGGCTCTTGTCGGAACGCAATTACGATCCGTTTTCGGCGCTCATCTCTGTGTTGTCGCCAAAACCCCACCATCTCAAGGGGTTGTATCAATTGGGCAGGGAGTATGGAGTTTGTCTGCGGCAGCTTCCACTCAGAGAGGTTGGCGTTTATTCCGGTGCACATAACGGTGGACTTGAAGGTCTCAAGATTTACGGCGGTGAGTGGTACACCAGACTCGCCCGCAACTTCCTCGCCATTACCATCGGTGAACCGTACTATCCCAGCAATAAAAAGTTCTGGAACAAGAGTGATAATGCCAAATAGCTCAGATGTTCTCTGGATTTGCTGTCGGAAAGCCGTTGCATACATGTGTGCATTTTTTTCTTGAATTTGAGGATTCAGAGGACTATCTACAACGCATTGGCGTTGGGATGGTACCCAATTGCCTGAATCATTTTCCCGCTTCCTGAACGAAGCCTTGGATCGTCGCGCAATGTAGCGCGGAGGAGTTAAAAATGTCTGACAATAGTTATGTCGCAAGTCTTGGCAACACACCGTTAACGCGTCTTGTTCGTATTTCAAAACTGGTGGGTGCCGATGTCTATGTAAAGCAGGAACGCACCAATCCTGCAGGCAGCGTGAAAGACCGTATCGCCTGGTACATGATTAAGGATGCGATCGAACGCGGAATTCTCAAACCTGGTTCGAGCGATGTCACAATTATCGAGCCGACAAGCGGTAATACGGGTATCGGTCTGGCCTCTGTCGGTGCTGGTCTCGGGATTCCCGTCAAGATCGTGATGCCCGATACGATGAGCATCGAACGCCGTAAACTCATCGCCATTTATGGTGCAGAACTCGTCCTCACACCCGGCAGCGCCGGTATGAAAGGTGCCATCGCGGAGGCCCAGCGCCTTGTCGATGAGAATCCTGGCAAATACTTCCTCCCGCTGCAGTTCTCAAATCCTGCCAATGTGCGTGCGCATTTCGAAACCACCGCACCCGAAATTGCCAGTGTGCTTGGCAATGAGATCGATTTCATCGTCGCTGGCGTTGGTACGGGCGGTACGATCACTGGTATTGCAAAGTATTTCAAACAGTTCTCGAAATCGACCAAAGCAATTGCCGTCGAACCCGCGACGTCACCCGTCATTTACCAGAAGCTTCACAACCAGCCCATCAAACCGGGACCTCATGGTATTCAGGGCATTGGCGCTGGATTTATCCCCGATATCCTCGACTTGAATCTCCTCGATGATGTCATCGGTATCGAAACTTCCGATGCAATTGCTGCAGCTCGTGATCTCATCAAGCTTGATGGTATTTCTGTCGGTATCTCCGGCGGTGCCAATATCGCTGCAATCCTTGAACTCGCTAAGCGCGGTGACATCAAGCCGGGCGCAAAGGTCGTCACGGTTCTGCCCGATGGCAGCGACAAATATCTGTCAACCGCTCTCGGGGCTTAATCCTCATCTACATTTTTCCAACCAGCCTGAACAGCTCTTTCCAGGCTCGTGGCGGTAATGTGGCTGCCGGATCGCTCACGCCAATCGATAGCCACAGATGGCTCCAGGCTGATTTCATTCTGGAAATATCGCGTTCGTGATATCCCGCTATCCAGTCCAGATAGCATATCACGGGCGCCTGATCGTATTGTTGCGCGATGGCAATGCGATCCGTCGGTTTGTTCGTTGTAAACCAGATGCGGATCTGCTGCGAAACCGGGCTTTCCGGGTAATGCGCGGCCTGCGCTTTTATTTCAATCCGGCGAGCCATTTGCTCCGGAAGTGGTCGTGCTATCATCCCTCTGTACATCCAATAAGCTGCCGTATACATATTGGCGTGCCACAGCATGTCGGCTCTGCGCTCCAGCCAGATCAGCTGCGCAGCCGGCGGCAGTTGCTCCCAGTCTATGCTTTCCATGATTTTGTACATTGATGTTCTGTTTTCTGCCGCCGATTGTGCCGATAATGTACTGGCCTCATGGCTCCTGCTGACATTCCTTGAAATCGCCAGGTTTAACGTTGTACCAAACATCGGATATTGTGATTTGATTTGGCGCACGATGCGCTCCGACAATGGCTCGCTTTGAATCGGTCCGCGGACGAGATACAGTCGATAGATCCGTTCCAATTGCTTCAAATCCGGAGATGGATGATCACATGTGTCCTCGGATTCATGGTTTGTCCCTCTGTACAAAGGCATCTCATTGTATGCATCGAGCTGCTGCAGCGAGCAGTTCATATCTTCAAGACATCGATAGTATTCAGATTCCTGTTTTGCCCGGTATCTGGCGCACTGCTTGGTCCAAATCGAGGTCGAGCCAAATACGACTGGAGCCAGTTCTATCGCATCTGGAACGCTGAATTGTGAAATGTACTTTTTCCAGTTTTCAAAAGAATCACTCGCTGAAACATCTATGATGTCGTCAAATTTTCCAGGCAGTTCGCGCGAAAGCCGTTTGACTGCTTCTATACCGTATATGTCGATGAGATAGCGTACATAGGAACCAGCCAGTGTATAGGCGACGCGCGATGGCATTCCCCAGAATCCATACAATAATGATGAGAGCGTGACGTCACCAAATGTTTCCAGGTTTTGCAGAATTGCATTGCTCCACACATGCAGATTATAGGTTTGAATTGGCCATTCTGCTGCCATGGCCAGACCTTCAATCCATCCAATTGCCAGAAAATAATAAGCACCGGCAACTTGAAGCGGTGCCTGTCCAAATGATGCCGCAAACAAATGTGCCATCTCATGGCGGGCAAGTGTAGAATCAGGCGACCCTTTTACCAGGTGCGTTTCATATTTCCAGACTCGCGCAAAACTCGTTCGAATGGCTCCAATAAATCTGCCTTTGGTCTGCGCATCCGGATACTCCCAGATGGTGATATCTTTCGGCGGGCGGGTCTTGAAAAATGATTCCAGATACTTGTAATCTTTTGTATAATTTTGCAGCATCAGATACTTCTGCATCTGCAGTGTTTCCCGGTCTTTTGTACCTGGCATGAAATGTACACGAAATGAATTGTCAGGCGATTGTACTGTTTCCCACAGTGCTTGTTCAAACTGCTTGCGGCCTATGGGGGGCAGCACTCCTGTCTGCGATAAAAAAATAT